>QWQL01000120.1 GCA_003670825.1 Planctomycetota bacterium | reverse complement strand
CGAAGAATTCATTCACGTCCATCACCTTGTGCCGGTGACAGCTCTAAGTGGTGAACGTGACGTTGATCCAGTGGCCGACCTCGTTCCTGTATGCCCAAACTGCCACGCCATGATCCACCAAGTAACTCCACCGTTGGAAATTGCCCGGCTGAAAGAACTGCTGCGCGAGCGGAGCGAGGCGTATTCGCCAACATGATGCCGTAGCAGTTCAGGTATGAGGGCTGCCTGATCATCCGAACTACCCCCGCAGCCAGACCTTTGAGTACCCACTGGCGGGCTGGAACACCATCTGCTGCACGGTGTCGGTGCTGGTGACGGCGCTCGTGCAGATCTTCGAGCGGGCTTCGGCCAGCGTGCGTGGAGGAGCCTTGAGACGTCTGGTCAGGCTCTTGGCCCGGTCGTGGGAGTCGCAATACCACTCCTGTCCCTCTTCGTCTTCCCAGCGCTCGGGGCCGTTGAGCTCCTCCAAGTCGCGATGGCCAGCAAAGTGGTTGGTCTGAACGAGCTTGTCGCCCTTCATGCCACGCCGCCGGAAGCAATCGCCGAGGCCCGTGATGACCGTGTGCTGTTTGGGCCTGGTGCCGACCACGTGCGCGAAAAAGCTCGTCATGGTCTGGTACTCCTGCAGACCGGTCACGACATCGCGGTACGTGCCCATCTGGTCGCACACATACCGGAGCCTTTGCAGCACTGGCCACTGGAAATAGCTCATGGTGGCGCCCTCGGTCGGCGCTTGGTTGATCGTCACAGCCCACTTCCCGGGACAGAAAGCCGAGACCACGCCCACGCAGCCCAGCACGCTGACGCTCGTGTAGTAGTCGTTGCCGCGATGGAACCTGATGAGCCGTGAGTGTTTTCCGGTGCTGCGCGGCCAGACCCAATCCATATTGCGGACGAGCGTGGGCATGCCGTCGATATTGCACGAGTAGCTTGAGCAGCCGAGGCCATAGATGCCAGCCATTTGGCACAGGTCGTAGGTCAGATTGCCGAGCATCACGTGGCTCAATGGCTGGTCGGCGTGCTTGGCGATGGACCGAATTTCAGCGACGTATTCCTCGCCAAAGCATCCCGCGATCATGTCGACGACCCGGCCGCCAAGGCCCGCGAGGCCCTTACCAGCGGCGATCACGAGCGGGCGGACGACGAGTGGAAACCTTCTGGCCCGCGCGGAGCAGAGCCCTACGACGTCATCAAGCAGGCGGCCGATGTTCTTGGCCTCTTTCTGGGCGATGTGTTTCCAACGGACGTCAGGTGGGGCCTCTAGATCGACGTCGTAGGTGGGGAGGCGGGTTTCGGGGTATTCAAAGAGTTTCATGGGTTTCTCCAGTGAGCATGGTTATTGAATTCGACAGGTGCCGCCCAAACACGAGTAACGGGAGGGCGAGCAGCAACTGGGAGACTGGTACTCGACGGTCTGGATTCTCTCCGAGTGAATTCTCCAGTAGCCCTGCTCGCGCTTCATGGCCACGAGCGAGACCACGTCGTACTGATCGGTTGAAAGGGTGAGCCGGTATCGCACGGCGGCTTGGCCTGCGTTGCTGGCGAGCCTGAGAACCTGCGTGTCGAGCACCTCCATCGAGATGTCATGCCGGATGAACCTGATGGCGGTCTCCTTGCGGAGCTTTGTCTTGGTGCTGCCGGCAAAGCAGTCCAAAAACCCCTCCAAGTCCTCGGCGCAGGCAGCGTCGGCGGCACTGTTCAGGCAGGCTTTCAGGTCAGCCTGCGCGCCGCTCTCTGGAGCCATGCGGAGCCTGCCAGAAGTAGATATTCCACTGCGAACTAGTTTCGTTGCCGTTGCCCTACTACTGCTCCCGAAGCTACCTCTCCATGCCGCCGACGCCATCGTTGAGCGCCCCCAACGCTGTGATGGCGGAATGGCCTTGGAAACCAGCCTCCGATGCGTTTCCGAATCGACGCCCACCGGCATCCGGCAACGTCAGCAGGAGTGGTGCCGGATGGCGTCGGGTGTTGCTCCGGACCGCCAACCTGTCACCGCTCGAGGACCGGAAACTCGGTAATCCGCAACTTCGCCGCGGCATACGGGATCAGCGTCAGGTCCACGAGCGGCTCTTCGGAATGGACCGGACTCTGAGGCGGTGGCATCGCGGCATCCCGTTCGATGTCCCACGCCGGCACCCGTCTCCCCTTGACGGTAGCAACGACCGCCGGTTCGGCACCGCCGAAGGGAACGTCGCCAAGCGACCGTTGCTCGAGTCGGATCGATGCCGCCGGATCGGCCGCGTCGATCTCCAAGGCGTAGTTCCACGGCGTCGTGGGCAGAACCTGGTAGGTCACCTTCGGCGGCGCGCCGTCGAGTACCTGCCAATCGGCGCCGATGCCAAGTGCCAGAAGCAGCGGGCCGCGCCGCAACACGACCGCATCCCGTTCGCGGCGCTCGACCTGTGGAAGCATCGGCAGATCGAGCACGAGTTGCGTCGTGCCGTGCCAATCACGTTCCACCGAATGGAACGACCCCGCAGAGCACTCCAGGCTCGGCTCATCTGCCACGGCGAGCCGCGCGGCGGTACACCACGCGGGAATCCGCAACGCAATCGCGAATCGGGCCGGTTTGTCCACCGTGACTGAGATCGCGATCCGCTCGCGGAACGGGTACTGCGTGTCGACCGCAACCGTGGTCGTCGTCCCAGCCACCTCCGTCTGCACCGTGCAGGGAGCGTAGGCGACGGCGGTCAGACCGCGGTCGTCTCGCATCCAGAGATGCGAGACGAACTTCGGCCATCCCTGGTGCATGTTGGCCGTGCAGCAACCGAAATTGGTCTCCAGTCCGAACAGATTGGCCCGGTCGCCGTTGGTGGTGTAGATGGGCTTGGGGGCGCGCCGCGACACGGGCTGGTTGACCTGCTGGATGTATTGACGCGTCCACATGTCATCGCTCATGGAAGCAGGCAGCGCGTTGAAGGCGATCATCTCCAGTCGATCGGCGAACCGGGGATCGCCGAAGGCCGCCAGCAGGTGCTCGAGCGAAAACATGTATTCGACGACGGCGCACGTTTCCGTGCCCTGGGAGGGCATCCTCCCGGCCAGGCACTCGTCGCCGCTGAACACACCAGTGGCCTGGCCGTGAAAGCGATCGAGTTGCTCGACCATCTTCACG
The DNA here is from genome assembly GCA_003670825.1 of Planctomycetota bacterium. Classification (GTDB taxonomy): domain Bacteria; phylum Planctomycetota; class Planctomycetia; order Pirellulales; family UBA1268; genus QWPN01. The sequence continues at coordinate 29,478 of QWQL01000120.1, read as the reverse complement.
GCATGGCCGAGTTCGGCGGCATCTCCCGTTTCTCGATACTGCACCGCCGGCGCCTTGACACCCATGGCGATGTTCACCACGTGACTCGCGTGGTCCCACTTGGTCACTTTGTCGCGGATCGGTAGATCGCTCAGGTGCTTGACCCAGTCGAAGCCCTGGCCACGAAGCTTCTCGAAGAGGTGCGGGGGGTACGAATCGCCCCCATGGTCGCGAAGCCAGTGAAGGCTGAGCACGGCGTCCTGCCAGCGCATGCGATTCCACTCGTCGAGCGGCCGCTCGTCGAGTTGCCGATCGAGCGCCGCCAGAAACTTCACGAGCGCCTCCTTCACACGCTCGTCGCCGGTGGCTTCAGCGTGTTGCGTGAGTACCTTCATCGCCACGAACACCGGCCAGGGATCACGAACGCGATTACCGGGACCGGCGTACGCCACGGGCCCCAGCCACCCGTCCGGTTGTTGGTTCCGAAGAATGTGATCGACCGCGTTGGTGACGTAGGTCTTGAGAGGCTCCCGATCCAGCAGGTGGGACAACGGCACGGCACCGTCGAGCCAATACGGAAAGCGCTCCCAGCCCTCCGCCTTGCCACCGATCCAGCCGCTGTCACGGATGTCGGGCCAGAACTCCTGCAGGTGGCCGGTCAGGCCGTCGGCCTGGATTTCCAGCTGCCGACGCTGCCAGCCCGCGGGTTTGATGGCGCCCAGCGGGAGGGGGGTCAGCTTTGGCCTGGTGAGTCGCAGTGCTGCCTCGTCCGCCGCGGGGCACGGCATGACCGACGCGGCGATCACGCAGGCCAGGAGCAGGACACGTCGCCAGGTGAACAGGTTCATGATGATCGGCCCGGGGAAAACGCGGCCACCGACGCAGCGACCGCGGCGCCCAGGATAGCCCATCGAACTGCGGGTGGGCTAGCGGATCGTGGTGGTGGTGGCGGGCGGGCGCACTCCGATGGCGTTGGCGACGGCCGCCGAGAACCGGTCGTGCCGCGGCTTCTTCATTGACTTGGCGCGAAGCTGCCGTGAAGATCAAGGAATGGGTGGAGAGCGAAAAAGCGTTCCTGGCATTGATCGAATTGGACTGTTGTCCTGTGGATCAAGGGCTTTTTCGCCCTGTCAACGCCCGGGCCTGACGCTGGTCGAGCTGTTGGTGGTCATGGCGATCATCGCGCTGTTGATCGCCATTCTCGTACCGGCCGTTCAGGCCGCTCGCGAGTCCGCTCGCCGCATCTCGTGCAGCAACAACCTTCGCCAACTCGCGCTGGCGTGCCTCTCCTTCGAGTCGACGCAGCGTCGACTGCCGTACGGGCGGAAGTACGACTTCTGGGACTCCTACACCTGGACCCAGCTCACGCTGCCGTGGATCGAGCAGCAGTCGGTCGCCGATGGATACTGGACGCTGCCGCTGAAGGGCTTCTTCAAGAGGCATCCGGGCCCGAACGGTCCGGCCGGCGATGATCCGCGGCTGCGGAGTTCGCGCCATGCCTTCATTCCGACGTACTACTGCGTAAGTGACCGGGGCCCCACCCGGAACGAGATCGACAGCTCGACGTTCGGGTTTATCCGGGGGAACTACAGCGGGTGCGTCGGCGCGGGTGACATGTATGGCTATGCGATGGATGCTCTTCCGGAGCGGGGGCCGGGAATCTTCGCCGTGGCGGGGGACCAGTCGTATGACGACGGGACGACAAGGATGGTCAAGGCGACCGAGATCAAGGACGGTCGCATGAAAACGCTGCTTCTCTCCGAAATCATGGTTCCCGACATAGAGCCCGGTTGGGGTGGTCCGATGGGGGAGATCATCTACGGCAACATGGGAGGGGCACTGTTTTCAGCGGCGTACACCCCAAACACGAGCGTCCCGGACGAGGTCTATGGCGGTTGCCCGCAGCAGCGCGGAGACACGGGCTATCGGGCACCATGCAGCCCGCTCGTCGAGGGAGGTGGCTGGACGCCAAAGGCCTTGTACGCCCATGCCGCGGCGCGAAGCCGCCATCCTGGAGGCGTGAATGCGGCATTCACCGACGGCTCGGTGCGGTTTGCGATGGAGTATGTCAACCTGCGCGTCTGGCGAAGCCTGGGGACGCACGCGGGCGGTGAGGTCATCTCGCACGGAGATATCCCGTGAGGCCATGGTGGTCACACGTCGGCCCCGGCGCCACGGCGGTTCTCTTCCTCTTGGTCGGCTGCGGGGTTCAACGGTCCGGCACGGTTCAGGGTCGGGTGGCCTACGATGGTAAGTCGCTGACGAGAGGCGTGATCGTCTTCGTGCCGACCGATGGCACCGGCTCGGCATGCGGCGGTCTGGTTCGTGACGGGGAATACCGCGTGTCCGGCATTCAACCAGGCGTGAAACTCGTGACCATCAAGGCCGCCCCGGTTGTGCCGGAGGCCACGACGAGCGAGGCGATGTACGAGCGGTCGGCGGTCAAGCCGGTCGAGGACATGAGCCAGCTGCCAATCCCCAAGGCGGCAGGGAACAACGCCGAGGTCACGGTGGTCGCCGGGGATCAGGCGATGGATTTCCTGCTGCGGCCGGCGGGTCGCTGAGCCCCGCGCCGGTCTCACGCCGACATCCAGCAGATGGTCATGAAGGGTCGAGCACGAGTCCACTCGGCTTGGGGACCGGCCTTTTGCTCTCACTGAGCCCCGATGACAGGGATCCAAGCCGGGTGTACACTTCCTAGCGGTTACCGGATTTCATCGCATTTCAACACCGCGCCGCCGGAGTCTCATCCGCATGACGTCAGCATCCCAGACCAGCCGCCGCGATTTCCTCGGGAAGACGGCCGCGGCTGCAGGAGGCATCGTGGCGGCGCCCTATGTGATCACGTCGAAGGCGCTCGGCGACGGGACGACTCCACCGGCGAGTGATCGAATCGTGATGGGGGGCATGGGCATCGGCAACATGGGTTCCGGTGACCAGAATGCCTTCCTCGGCCGCCCGGACGTGCAGTACGTGGCGGTCTGCGATGTCCGACGGAAGTGGCGGGATGACGCGAAGAATCGCGTGGATGGAAAGTACGCCACCAAGGACTGTGCAGCTTACGTCGATTTCCGTGAACTGCTGGCTCGCGACGACATCGATGCCGTCCACATCGCGACTCCCGACCACTGGCACGCGATCATGACGATCGCCGCCTGCCGGGCGGGAAAGGACGTGTACCTGCAAAAGCCCGAGACCCTAGTGCTCCGTGATGGTCCGGCGATGATCGCCGCGGCCCGGCGGTATGGGCGGGTCGTGTCGGGTGGGAGCCAGCGGGTGATGGAGGATTACCGTGGCGTCGTCGACCCGATTTGGGCAGGGGAGATCGGCCAGGTGAAATCGATCGACATCGCCGTCGATGGGCCGTCGATGTCGTGCTATCTGCCAGGCCAGCCTGCCCCCGACGACATCGACTGGAATCTGTGGCTTGGCCCGGCCCCGTGGCAGCCGTACCACCCCGGACGCTGTGATGGCAACTACGGTACGAAGGGCAACAGCTGGCGTTCCTACGTCGACTTTTCCGGAGGCAGCCTCACGGACTGGGGCGCGCATCACTTCGGCGGTGCGATTTTCGCAGCCGACCTCCGGGAGATGCAGCCCGAGAAGGCCACCTGGCATCCCTCCGAGTCCGGCAAGCCGGCCTGGGTGTCGGTGACATATCCCAACGGTGTTGAAATCCACCACAATCGTCCGGGGCAGTTTCAGACGGTGCCCCCCTCGCTGGCGCACGGCAACTCGATCAAGTTCGTCGGGGATGGCGCGGCCCGCGCGAGGAAGGCGGTGCCTCCCTACCGGGGCCAGGGGGGCATCCACGGCGACTTCATCGAGTGCGTGAAGACCCGGGAGCGGCCGTTCCGCGACATCGAGCTTGCCGTCAATACCATGACCGCTCCGCATCTCATCGGCATTGCCTATCGGCTCGAGCGATCGCTGCAGTGGGATCGGCAAACCCAAAAGTTTCTCAAGGATCCCGAGGCCGATCGATTCTGTGACCGGGCCCGCCGCGAGCCCTGGATTCTCTGAAGTCATCCGTTTTCACCCCGAGACCACCCATGGCCATCGATAGTAAGAACCTCGACGATGCGTTCGCCGCGCTTGCCGCGTTCGACTGGGGCAAGGACGCAGCGCCGCTGGCTGCGATCGACGCGGCAACGATCGCGACCCGCGGCGATGCCGCCCTGCGGGCTGATCTCGAGAAGCGGCTCGGGGCCGTCCTGTCCTCCTCCGCCAGTCGGGCCGCCAAGGACTACGCCTGCCGGAAGCTGTCGATCATCGGGACCGCGGCTTCGGTTCCGGTCGCCGCCGCGCTTTTGTCCGACGCCGACAACTCGCATATGGCCCGTTATGCACTCCAGCGGATCGGCGGGCCGGAGGCGCGAAGCGCGCTGCGCAGGGCTCTCGAGACCGTGAAGGGAGACCTCGCGATCGGGATGATCTCCTCGCTCGCCGATCTTGCGGATGCGGGCTCCGTGCCCCAGTTGGCCAAGTTGCTCACCGCAGACGGTCCTCTGGCGCTGGCGGCGGCACGAGCCTTGGGCAGGATCCCCACATCCGAGTCCGCGGCGGCACTCGCCGGGGCGAAAGTCGGGGGCGAGGTCGGTCGGGCGGTGAAGGACGCGCAGTTGTCGATCGCCGAATCGAGGCTCTCCGCCGCTGACCGAGCCGGCGCGCTGGCACTCTACGAGGCCGTCTCGAAGGAAGTGGGCGAGGTCCCCGCGGGCCATCGCGACCGCGACGTCCGTGTGGCGGCGATCAGGGGAATGGTCACGACCAGGGACGAGACCTCGTCCAGCTGAGCCGCTTGCCGCCCTCCTTCACGCCTCGTCAGATCATTCCAGAAAGGGCTCAGCAGTATGTCTTGCCTCAAGTCATTCGCAGTGCGCCAGCTCGCCAGAGCGGCCTTCCTCACGTGCCTGACGGTGGTGGCTCATGCCGGCGGCAGCTCGTCGGGAGTCGCCGAGGATCGCCCGTCGGCCTCGTCGCAGAGGGCCTGGAGCGACGTCTCCGACCTCGTCCGCTCGAAGGACGCGGACCTCAGGGCGGTGGGCATCGATCGCCTTCGCGAGGGACTCCACGGGGAGTCATTTACGCGGCAGGCGGCCGATTTGTTGTCATCCCTGCCGCCCAACACCCAGGTGGCCTTGCTGGCCGCGCTCGCCGGTCGCGGCGATCCGGCCGCGGTCCCTGCCGTCAGGCGACTCGCGGAAGCGGCGACCGATTCCACGGTCCGCGGCTCGGCCGTGAAGGCTCTCGCCAATTTGGGAGGTGCGGCAGAGGTACCGGTACTCGTGAAAGCGCTGGCTGTCGAGCCAGTCAAGGCGACGGCTCGGAAGGCGCTTGTCGAGATCCGTGGGGATGGTGTGGCACGTGCGATTGTCGAGGCGGCTGGAACTGCCGATCCCGGTGCGCGAGCCCTCCTGTTGGACGCCTTGACGGATCGACGCGAGCGGGCTGCCATGCCAGGCCTGCTCATGGCGATCGGTGATGCCGACGGGGGCGTGCGTCAGGCGGCGATCCGTGGGCTCACGCGGCTCGGCGGACCGGACGAACTGAACGTCCTCGTCGACGAGTTTCTGAAGTCGTCCGGTGATGATCGTAAGGCTTTGGAACAGGCGGTCGTGAGTGTCTGCAGTGCAAACCCCGGCAAGGAACGGGCCACACCCTTGCTCCTCGCTCGATTCACCGCCGCCGACGACGACGCACGCGACGCCTTGTTGCCGCTCCTCGCGCGCCTGGGAGATCCGCAGACGATGCGGGTCCTCGACGGCATGATCGCTGACCCGACCCAGCGGCGCAGGGGGCTCGAGGCACTCGCCAAGTGGCCTGATGCGACGGTGGCGGATCGCCTGCTGGGGCTGCTCTCCGAGGCGACGGACGAGCGCGAGAAGGGACTTCTGCTGGGGGCTCTCATTCGGATCTCACCGCTGCCCGACAACAAACTCAACGATTCCCAGAAGCTCGAGCTCGTCAAGCGGACCATGGGCCTCTGCCAGCGGAAAGAGGACAAGGCCAAGTTGATCGAGCGGGCAAACGCGATCCGTACGATCGAGACGCTCCGGTTCGTCGTGCCATTCCTCGACCAGCCGGAACTCGCGGAGCCCGCGTGCCTGAGCGTCGTGGAGTTGGCCCATCATCAGAAACTGCGGGACGACAACAAAGCCGAGTTTACGACGGCCCTCGACAAGGTCCTGGGGATCACCAAGAACGAGGAACTCGTCGAGCGCGCCACTCGCTACAAGGCGGGTCAGACCTGGGACCGCAACAAGAAGACCTGACCTTCCGGTCCGCCGTTCCTTCCGCCCACGTCGAGCCTTCTGTCCCCTCCGGAGTCTTCAGATGATCAACCGCGTATGCTCCGTAGCCACACTGCTGGCCACCCTTCTACCCGCGCTCACGGCCAGTGCCGATCTGAAGCTTCACGGTCTGTTCACCGACAACGGGATTCTGCAGCGCGACCGCAAGGTGGCCGTCTGCGGCACCACCGACGAAGCCGGTCCTGTCACCGTCAGTTTCGCCGGGCAGTCGGTCACGGCAAACCCGGTGGCGGAGCATTGCCCCACCTGCGAAGCCGTCTTGGGGAACAAGCCCCGTGCCTGGCGGGCCGAACTGGCCCCGCTGGCAGCCAGTGCCGAGGGCAGGGACCTGGTCGTCACGCAGGGTGAGCAGACGGTGAAGCGGACGAACGTGGTCGTCGGGGATGTGTGGCTGTGCGGCGGGCAGTCGAACATGCAGTGGGAGGTTCATCAGTGCGCCGGTGCCAAGGAAACGCTCGAGACGGCCGACAACGCCCGGATTCGGCTGTTCACCGTCGCCCGCGGCGGCTCGCCTGAAAAGCGGAGCGACGTGTCTGGGGCGTGGGCCGAGGCGAAGCCGGACACGGTGCGGACGTTCTCCGCCGTGGGCTACTACTTCGGCCGCGACCTGCAGACCGCGATCGATGTCCCGGTGGGGCTGATCAGCAGCAACGTGGGGGGCACCACGGCCGAGCGGTGGATGAGCAAACAGGCCTTCGAAGATTCGCGGGAACTCGCGGGCATGAAGACGCCGCAGGGCCGCAACGACCTCTACAACGCCATGATCGCGCCTCTGGCAACCTTCGGCGTCAGGGGGGCCATCTGGTACCAGGGGGAATCGAACGCCGATCGGCCGCACCACTACCGACATGTGCTGGCCAGCGTCGTGAAGAGTTGGCGGGAGACCTTCGGGCAGGGTGACTTCCCGTTTTTCATCGTGGAGTTGGCGCCATATACGAAGATCGTCGCGGAGCCAGTCGACCAGGAATGGGCGGTGGTCCGTGAATCTATGCAATGGGTTGCCTCCAACATGCCCGCCGTCGACACGGTGTCGATCACCGACGTCGGCGACGAGAAAGACATCCATCCCCCGAGGAAGGTGCCGGTCGGCGAACGGCTCGCTCGGGCAGCTCGAGCCTGGGCCTATGGTGAAAAGATCGTACCGGCCGGCCCCGAGTTCGATGCCGTGGCCTTCGACGCGGGTCGGGCAGTGGTGTCGTTTCGAAACATCGGCTCCGGACTCGAAGCGCGCGATGGTGACCTGAAGGGCTTTACGGTCGCGGGTGACGATCGGCAGTTTCATCCGGCGACAGCCATGATCGACAGCTCCAAAGTCATCGTGACGTGCGATGCGGTGCCGAATCCGAAGTCAGTCCGCTATGGCTGGGCGAACTTCCCGGTGGTCAATCTCTGGAACAAGGACGGTGTGCCGGCATCCACTTTCCGAACGGATGATTGGCCTGTGATCAAGCAATACGACGAATAGGCCTCCGGTTCGTCGCGGGGCCGGCCGACGTCAGGACCGCCAGTCGCGGGCCGGCCTGGTTCGTAGGCGATTGGCCTCGTCGTCGTTCACGAAGGTTTCGGTGGCCGGGTCGATCACTACGGTGCGGCCAAGAATCCAGGCGATGGCTGCCGCGTGGCATGCGACGTGAGACCGTCGCATGACGTCGGCATTGCAGATCGGGGCCTTTCTCGACCGCACGGAGTCGAAGAAGTTGCGGGCGTGGAGCGATGCGTCGATGCCGTGCATCGGCTTCGTCTGGTCCGGCACGTCAGTTCGCAGGCCCTCCGGCTTGACCTCGATGCCCTTGTCGCCGACCTCGACGGATCCGGCGCTGCCCTCGAATCGGACGGGGCAGGTGCCCAGCGCCGTGTTCCAGTCTGGGCCGCGATCGCCGAAGGGGTTCTTGACGTACTGCAGCACGGCCGTGACCCCATTGGCGTACCGGCACGAGATCCCGGCCGGTCCGGGCTCGTATTCGAGTGGCAGGGTGCCGTCGGCATCGTTGGCCCACTGGCAGAGGTCGAGCGTATGAGCGCCCCAGTCGAGCAGCTTCGCACCGGAATCGAAGTCGAACTGGCCGCGCCACTTGCCGGCGACGTACTGGGCGTTGTACGGCCGCCACGGCGCGGGACCGAGCCACAGGTTCCAGTCGCACGTCTCCGGTGGCGGGGTGCGCTCGGCTGCCAGCCAGGCGTTTTCCAGCCTGGGCTCGTAGACCGACGCGCGCAGGGTATGGAGTGTGCCGAGAACACCCTCGCGGGCAAGCCGCACGGCGTACTGCACCAGCGGCACGCTCCGCCGCTGCGTGCCGGCCTGGAAGATCCTTTCCGTGCGGCGGAAGGTTTCGGCGACCTCCTGGCAGTCGCGCATCGTGATGCCGCAGGGCTTCTCGCAATAGACGTCCTTGCCCGCCTCGGCCGCGAGGATCGCGGCTTGCGCATGCCAGCGGTCGCCGGTCGCGATCAAGACCGCATCGAGGTCGGGCCGATCGAGTAATTGACGAAAGTCGCGGTAGACGGCGCAGTCGCCTCCGCCCGCCTGCCCGTCGACGAGAGCCTTGCCACTCGCGCGCCTCGTGGACTGCACGTCGGCGATCGCCAAGCAGTGGACGTCGGTGAAGGCGAGTACTGGTGTGAGGACGTAGGTGCACCGCGGGCCGATCCCGATCACGCCGAGTGTGATCCGTTCGCTCGGCGGCACGGCGCCGTCGAGGCCTAGAGCCCGTGAGGGCACGATCGTGGGAAAGACCGCCGCCGCTGCCGAATGGCCTGCAAGCCGGCGCAGGGCTCCGCGCCGAGTCATCTCCGGGATTCGATCATGGGATCGCGTTGCGCCTGGTCTGTCGATCGTCGTCACGGGTGATCCTCCTGCTGAAAGCCGGACTCTACCGCGCTCGCTGCCCTGTCCCAAGAACACGATCCGGTCTTCGTCGGTCCACGCGCGTGGACGCCGGGAGAGGATCCGGGAACTGCGTCAGGCGAGGATGCCATGCATCACGGTACCGTGCACGTCCGTGAGCCGGTAGTCCCGACCCTGGACACGATGGGTGAGCTTGGTGTGATCGAAGCCGAGCAGATGAAGGAGAGTGGCGTTGAGGTCGTGCACATGAACGGGGTCGGCGACCACATTGAAGCCAAAGTCATCGGTGGATCCATGGACGTGCCCTGCTCGGATTCCCCCGCCGGCGAGCCAGATGGAAAACGCGCGGTTATGGTGGTCGCGGCCATCCTTTCCCCCCTGGACCATCGGGGTTCGCCCGAATTCGCCCCCCCACACCACGAGCGTGTCATCGAGCAGGCCACGCTCCTTGAGGTCGGCCACGAGAGCCGCCGAAGCCCGATCGGTCTCGCCGCTGTTCTTTTTCACGTCCTTGGCGAGGTTGTGGTGCTGGTCCCACGCCTCGTGGAAGAGTTGAACGAATCGAACGCCGCGCTCGAGCAGTCGGCGGGCGAGTAGGCAGTTTCGGGCGTAACCGGGCCGATTGGGATCGTCGATGCCATATCGCGACAGCACGTGCCGCGGCTCGCTGCTCAGGTCGAGCAGTTCGGGTGCACTCGTCTGCAGTCGATAGGCCATCTCGTAGGAGTGAATGCGGGCGGCGATCTCCGGGTCTCCCACCGCATCGAGCGCCAGCCGATTGAGGTGGTTGAGCGTGTCCAGCGAGGAACGCTGCGCCTGGGCGTCGATGCCCTTGGGGTTCGACAGGTAGAGCAGGGGATCGCCTCCCGAGCGGAGCGGAACGCCTCCGTAGGCCGTCGGCAGGAAGCCGGCGCCGTAGTTGCTGGCGCCGCCGCTGGTGCCCTTGGCACTCGTCAGCACGACGAATCCCGGCAGATCCCGGGTCTCGCTACCCAGACCATAGAGCGTCCAGGCACCGAAACTCGGCCGGCCGAACTGCTGCGAACCGGTGTTCATCATGATCTGGGCCGGGGCGTGGTTGACGGCATCGGTCTGGAGTGAGCGGATGAGACAGATGTCATCGGCGACTCCGCCGAGTGCAGGCAGGAGCTCGCTCAGCTCCATGGAGGACTGTCCGAATCGGTGAAACGAGTACTTCGGGCCCAGCAGGGCCGAGTTGGGATTGATGAACGCGGCGCGGTAGCCGGCAAGGAGATCCGGAGGCGGCAGTGTGCCGTCGCGTTTGGCGAGCTCCGGCTTGTGATCGAAGAGTTCGAGCTGGCTCGGCGCCCCTGCCTGGAACATGTAGACCACCCGCCGTGCCCGTGGGGAGAAATGCGGACGCCGGGGTGCAAGCGGATCCGGCGCGAGCCGCTCTTCGGCGAGCAGGGAACGGGCGGCGATGCCCGCCAGTCCCAGGCCGCAGCCGCCGAAGAACCAGCGGCGCGACAGTGCCTGGGCGCGGGCGGCCTGCACGATGGAGGGAGGTACTGGGAGCGGCATCTCGGGGCCTCAGTTCTTGGTGAGAGTCTCGTCGAGGTTCAGCAGCACGCGGGAGGCGAGCACCCATGCCGCGGCGTCCTGGGGGGTGACGCCGGGCGGGAGCGGTGGCAGCGATTCACCGCCCCCCGAGGCCACGACCTGTGTGCTCAGCCAGCCGTCCGCGAGTCGCTGTCGCTGCATCCGCACGAAGTCCGCAAGAGCGGCGGTTTCTGCGGCCGTGGGCTCGCGTGACGTGCAGAGCACGAAGCCGAGCCGGGCGCGGCTGGCGTCGTCGGGACCGGCTTCGCGGAGCAGGCGGATTGCCAAGGCCCTGGCGGCCTCGACGAACACGGGTTCATTCCACGAAGTCAGCGCGGCCAGCGGCGTGTTCGAACGCGGGCGACGGGCACAGGAAATATCCCCGTTCGGGGCGTCGAAGCTCGTGAGCACCGGGTCGGGCATCGACCGTTTGCGGAACAGGTACACGCCGCGACGGTAGCGATCGGCACCGGCGGCCGGTCGCCAATAGTCCGGGTAGAAGAAGTTGTAGTCGAGCACGTTCTGCGGCACGGGTGGAATCACGCCGGGACCACCGAGGTGGTTGGTGAGCAGGCCCGCTGCCGACAGTGTTACGTCACGGACCACTTCGGCATCGACGCGGCCGCGTGGGCCGCGGGCCAGGAGCCGGTTGAGCGGGTCGCGGGCCAGCGCCTCCGCGGAAACTCGCGACGATTGCTGATAGGTCTGACTCATGACGATCGTGCGGATCAGTCGTTTCTGACTCCAGCCGCTGTTCACGAAGTCGACGGCCAGCCAATCAAGTACATCGCGGTGCTCGGGCGTCGGTGCACGGGTCCCGAAATCGTCGGGGGTCTCCACGAGCCCCGCTCCGAACATTGCCTGCCAGATTCGATTGACCGCCACCCGGGCGGCCAGCGGCGAGTCGTGGGCCACGAGCCAACGGGCAAAGCCGAGCCGATTGAGCGGCGCATCGGCTGGAAACGCGTGGAGCGCCGCCGGGACGCGGGGCGTCACCTCGTGCCGCGGCTGATTCCAGCCACCGCGATCGAGGAACCGCGTCACCCGCCGCATCTCCGGCGGCCGTTCGGCCAGATGCATGACCGTGGTGAGATGGCGGGGCACGCGGCCCCAGAGAGCCGCGATTTCGGCATTCACGGACGCGAGTTCCGGGACCGTGCGTCGCCACGCGGTGAACAGCGCCGCCTTGTCGGCCGGTGTGCGTTGGGCCGGCGGGGTACGCATGGCGAGCACCGCCGCATGATCGACCGCCGGTGCCACGGGTGCCGGGGCCTTCGTCAGACTGATCCGGCAGCAGCCGAGCACGGCCGTGTTTTCGTGATTGAAGTCGGGCCTCAGGTTGAGGTTTTGGAGCGACACCCGCAGCCGGGTGCCCGTCGGCAGGTCGAGCGGCTTCTCGAACTGTACCACGGCCGCCGCCGGTTGGTGGCGGAGCAGTTCGCCGCGATCGGCCTCCCAGGCGGTGTCGCCCGACTCGTCGGTCAGTGCCGCGACCGGCCCCAGGGTGAGCCGCGCATCTTTCGCGTTCGGCTTCGGTGCGGTGTGTTCGGGGCTTTCGAAGTCGGCGCTGGGATGCACGAGTTTCACGGCTTCCCAGGTGTCGCTTCCGGGGCGACGCACCTCGACCTTCAGATCGGACAACGCCCAGGAGCCATCGCGGCCCGGGCCGCCCATGAGGAGATCGCCGTGACACAGGGCTTCGACCTGGATCCCGGTCGCCCCGCGGAGAGCGGGCACCGACTCGAAGATCATCGACTGATCGCGATGGCCGAGCATCAGGATCGCCGCATTCTCGACGTGGGTGGGGTGTGTCAGCAGTCCGGCGCTGTGCATCTCGTCCATCACGACGGGTGTCCACGACGGGAGCGCCGCGACGACGCCGCGTTCCCAGGTCGCGAGCTCGTCCTCCCACCCGGGCCGGAGCTCGCGAATTCCCGATTCCGCCGCCGTCACCTCACGCCGAATGGTGGCCAGCTCATCCAGTTGAGCAGGTTCGTAGACGAACGACTTTGCCTCGTACGAGTTGTTGAGAAAGGCGACCATCCCGTAGTACTCGTCTTGGCTGAGCGGATCGAACTTGTGGGAGTGGCACTGCGCGCACTGGGTGGAGAGCCCCAGCACCGCCCTGCCGAGACAGTCCATGCGGTCAAACATCTCGACCATCCGAAACTCCTCGGGAATGATCGCTCCTTCCTCGTTGAGCATGCTGTTGCGGAGAAAGCCGGTGGCGACGATCTGATCCTGCGTCGGGGACGGCAGTAGGTCGCCAGCGATTTGTTGGATCACGAACGTGTCGTAGGGAAGGTCGCGATTGAGTGCTGCGATCACCCAATCGCGCCAGGCCCACATCTCCCGCTTCAGGTCCTTCTCGTAGCCGTTGGTATCGGAATAGCGGGCCAGATCGAGCCAGGGCCGCGCCCAGTGTTCGCCGTATGCCTCGCTGGCGAGAAGACGGTCGACGGTCTCCTCGCAGCCATCGCGGGCGAAGCTGGTGAGGTCGTCGGGCGACGGAGGCAACCCGACGAGGTCGAGATGGAGTCGTCGGCAGAGCGTGGCTGCATCGGCCGGCGGTGCGGGCTCCAGTCCGCTGCCCTCGAGGCGATTCCGCACGAACGCGTCGATCGGATGGGGGGCGTCGCCCGTTGGAGTCGGGGCGCGGGGAGGCACGAATACCCAATGGGACGAATACTCGGCCCCGGCGGCGATCCAGGCCTCCAGCGTCCGGATTTGCTCCGGGGAGAGAGGTTTCTTCGCGTCTGGCGGCGGCATGACGACGTTCTCGTCGGTCGAAGTGACGCGCCGGATCAGTTCGCTCCGCCCGGGATCCTGGGGCATGATCGCCGGGCTCCCCGAATCACCGCCGGCAAGTGCCGCGCTCCGGTCGTCGAGGCGAAGGCCACCCTGACGCGCCGCCTCATCCGGGCCGTGGCAGTGGCCGCAATGCTCCGCGAGGATCGGCCGCACGTCGTGCTGAAAGTCCGCCGCGGCCGCCGCGGCCTCGAATCCCACCAGGAGGAACGCGATCCCGACCGAGGGGCGACACCGTAATCGACTCATGGCATCCACTCGGCCGAGGGTGACGCTGCACAGGGGTCAGGGCCGAAACACCACCCTCATCATACCCTCAAAACCCCCCCTCGACACCGGTCCGTCGGCACCTGCTTCGGCCGGCCATCCCGGGGATCAGGCCGGTACGGCAGCGGCGGCGTCGCCGGCTCGGTCAGGGGGTTCCCGCGAGGGTCGACAGCAGGCGGGGTACATCCGCCACGCTCTCCACCACCACGTGCGCTCCAGCCGCAAGCATCGCCTCCCGCGCGGTGGCGAGTCGAGCGGTCCGCTCGGAGGGGGCGAGGGCGTCGTGTTCCTGCCGCGAGAGACCGAGCATATTCCCCGTCGCCGTCACGCCGACCGACCACGCGCCCGCATGGCGGCCCGCCTGGACATCGGCGATCGTGTCTCCGACCGCGACCACGGCCGCCGGGGGCCAGACGTTGGTTGCCTCCATGGCCCGAAAGAGCATCCACGGCGCGGGTCGTCCGGCGGCGACGTCGCTGGCGCAGATGGCCGCATCCGGCACGAATCCCTGGCGGCCAGCGGCCTCGAGCACGACCTTCGTCATCGCCGTGTCGTAGCCGGTGGTCACCGCCACTCGCATGCCCGCGGCTCGCAGGGCCTGGGCGGCCTCCACGGTCCCCGGGATCAGATCGCCGAAAGCAGGCAACGACTTGAGCTGCAGCGGGATGAACTCCGCGTAGAGTTCGTCGATCTCGGCTGTCCCCGCCGAGCGGCCAGCATGCGCCTTCCGCCATGCCTCCGCGACGCGGGGGAGCGCCGCCAGCGCTGCGATGTGGTCGCGCTTCGCGGTGCCCATCGGCCCCCGGGCCTCCGCCTCGGACACCGTCACGCCGTGGCGGGCGAAGAGCTCCACGAACACGCCAGCTGGCGCCCGAGAGCCGAAATCGATCGTCGTGCCGGCGAGATCGAAGGCGACCAGCCGGATCTGGGAGGCTGCCATGACTGTCCTGTACCTCGGGGGAAAGAGAACGCTATGGGAGTTGAGAAAGGATGGCCATGCGTGTCGTCACACTCCATCGGCCGCGCGGCGGAGCGCCTATCAGAGGGTCCATCCGCGGCGGTATTCCCGGGCGAGGAAGGGCTCCGCCTCCGGGCAGTCAACGGGCTTGCCGGCGGCGGCATCCCAGGAGATCGCGCGGCCGCTTCGGTAGGCGACATTGCCGAGCAGCACCGTCTCCGTGAGCCGCGCCGAATAGGCGAAGTCGCAGGTGGTCGGTCCACCTGTCTTGCAGGCATCGATCCATTCCTGCCAGTGGCCGACGGATTTCGGGATCGACTGCGGCGGAGCGACGAACCCGGTGAATCGGTCCGCAGGGAGCAGTTTCCAACTGCCATAGTCGGCGAACAGGCTCCCCGTCTCGCCCACGAACATCACGCCCATGGCCGGCACCGGATATCCAGCCACCTCCTTCGGTGCCCGGGTGCCGTCGTGCCACGTCAGCTTGACAGGCGGAAGTTGCCCGCGGGCGGGGAAGCGGTACGTGACGGAGAGCTCCGGCGGGGCCGTCTCCGGATCCGGCGGCGGCCCCTGCGCCTCGATCGATTCCGGCAGCGTCAACTCCAGTGCCCAGAACGGCAGGTCGACGAGGTGGCATGCCATGTCGCCGAGGGTGCCGCCGCCGAAGGCCCACCACCGGCGCCACTGTCCCGGGTGGTAGGCGCCGGCGGCGTAGTCACGGGCAGCTGCCGGACCGAGCCAGAGATCCCAGTGCAGCGTCGCCGGGGCAGGCACGGGCTGATGGACGCGGCCGTCCCCGCCCCAGGCCTTGTTGCACCAGACCACGACTTCCCGGATCGGCCCGACAACGCCGCTGCGAACCAGTTCCACGACGCGCCGGTAGTTGTCGGTCGCATGGACCCCGATGCCCATCTGCGTCACGAGCCGCCGC
Organism: Planctomycetota bacterium; assembly: GCA_003670825.1. Lineage (GTDB taxonomy): Bacteria > Planctomycetota > Planctomycetia > Pirellulales > UBA1268 > QWPN01. Next base: position 13,816 of record QWQL01000120.1, on the reverse strand, counting down.
TCCGCCGCCGCCGCCGCGACGGTCCGCGCCTCCTGCACAGACCAGGTCAGCGGCTTCTCGCAATAGACGTGCTTGCCCATCTTGAGCGCCATCATGGTCGCCGTTGCGTGGAGGTGATCGGGGGTGGCCACTAGGACGGCGTCGATGCGTCCCGCTTCCTGCTCGAGCATCAGCCGGAAATCGTGATACCGTTCCGAGCGGGGATAGAGAGTCGCCGCCGTCGCCAAGGTCTTCTCGTCGACATCGCAGATGGCGACGATCTCCTCACCCGCGAGGTTCTTGAGGTCGGCGGCAGCCATGCCGCCCGTTCCTACGGCCGCGATGGCGAGCTTCTCGTTCGGGGAGACGGATGCCCTGGCCGGCAACCCGCTCCAGACGCTGCCGGCCGCCAGGCCGGCCGAAGCAGCACCCAGGAACTGCCTCCGTCCCACCCTCATGCCCCGTCTTCTCATGGCAGCTCCTTGATGCGGATCTTGCGGAAGGCAAGCGGCGACCCGTGGCCGAGGAAGCCGATGTGGCCCTTGTCTCGCAGCAGGCCTGGGTGCTTCGAGAGGATGGCCGGATCCTTGACGGCGTCGAGATCGGCATCGACGATCACCGTGCCGTTGAGCGTCACCGTGACGTGGCGGCCGTCCGCGACCACTTCCTGCTCGTTCCACTCGCCCACGGGCCGCAGGTGGCCCGGTTTGGCGGCGACGACGTGGTAGATCGAGCCATGCCGCTGCCACGGCTGAACGTTGCGGTACACCTCGGCGCCGTCGTCCAGGATCTGCAACTCCATACCCACGTAGGCGGCGTCGCCCTCGAGGGGGGCACGAATGCCGAGGCCGTTGTTGGCTCCCGGGGTGAGTCGGAATTCGAAGCGAAGGACGAAGTTGGCGTACTCGCGGGCGGTGTAGAGGTTGCCCTGCCCGCGGCCGGGCGAGCAGACGAGTTTGCCGTCGGCCTCGGGAATGTATCCTGTGACGTTGCCGACCCAGCCGGTCATGTCGGATCCATTGAAGAGCGGCACGAAGCCCTCCTCCACGACCTCGGGTAACGGCGGATCCGCCGCTCTTGCCCAGCCGGGACGAACGGACACCGCCGCGAGGCCGACGGCTGCAGCAATCAGGGAGCGCCGCCGCACGACTGCCGCGGGGATCAAGACGCCGCCACGCATGCCACCAGTTCCGAGAGTCGACTGCGGGGCACCGATAGCTGCCCCCCAAATTTTCAAGTATGTCCGCCCGCTTCTGTCGAGTCAAGCCAGGACTTGGCGGTGGACGTTTCCTTTCACGCGGGTCAGCCTGATGAACGTGGCGTTGAATGAGCCGATGCCCGTGATGGCCGCCCGCGAATGCTCGGAGTGGCGTTGGCCGGCGCGCGACTGCCGGTAGCAGAACTGTTCTGCGGTCTGCTATCGTGCTGGACCCGCGTCGATCGGTGTCGGGCGTCTCGGTGGGTGAGGAGCAGCACGTGGATTTGCAGTTGCGGGACACGGTCGTGTTCGTGACTGGGGGTGGCCGGGGAATCGGCGCAGCCATCGCCCGCACACTCGCCGCCGAGGGCGCGCGGGTGGCAGTGGCCGATCTCGACGGATCCCGCGCCGGCGACACGGCGGCAGCCTGCAAAGGCATGCCGCTGACGGTCGATGTCACCGATGCCACAGCGGTCGCGGAGTCGCTGGCCGCCGTGGCCGCGAGGTGGGGTGCCGTCCACGTCGTGGTCAGCAACGTGGGCATCACGCGAGCCGGACTGCTGGCAACGGTTTCCGACGATGACGTCGACGCCACGCTCGCCGTCAACGTCCGCGGTCCTTTGAACGTGACGAGAGCCGCGGTTCCACACCTGCGGAAAGCGGGCTGGGGGCGGCTCATCTACATTGGCTCCTCATCGGGGCTCAAGGCGAGTGCCGGCCTCGCCGTCTACTCCGCGAGCAAGTATTTCCTCCATGGGTTGAGCGTTGCGGCCGGTCTGGAGCTGGGCCGAGACGGGATTACCGCCAATATCGTCTGCCCATCCGACGTCTATCCCGGCGACGGCTCGACCGCCGGCTCGTGGCTCGACCCGGAACTGGTGCGAATCAGCTGCGAGAAGGAGGGCGTCGGCGGCCTCGAGGAGCTCAAGGCACGGCGGATCGCCCGCTCGCCGGCCGGACGCAGCTGCAGCGAGGATGACATCGCCGCCCTCGTGGCCTTCCTGGCATCGCCCCGCGCGGGCTACGTCAACGCCCAGGCGATCGGCGTCAACGGAGGCGCCGTCCCAACGTGACGATCCGAAAGGCCATCTTCCCACGGAACTCGCCATGAAACTCGTCACCGGTCGTAGCGACGTCCTGGCCACGCTCCAACGCCTCCGCGCTGCGGGCACCGCACTGTTCAGTCCCAACGGCGAACTGGCTGCCGAGATCGAGGGCCTGCTGATCGGTGCGCAGCGTTTCGCCGACCGCCACGGCCTTGCCGAGGTGCCGATCGCCATCGGCATGACCGGCATCTATCCCGACAACGCGCAGTTCCGAAAGATCAGCACGTCGTGCGTCACCCGCACCGATCTCGGAGGCTTCGACGGGGGTGATGTCCGCGAGGGGTGCGAGATCTGGCTGCGAACGCTCGCTGTCTACGATTCGCTGGCCGGGGCCGACGGGCGGCCCCGGTTTCCCGCCGTCCGCATCCTGCCGTTCATCGATCACGGCTGGGCCACCGACCCAGAGGACGCGGCGATGCTCCACGATCCGTCGGTGGTCGAGCGGATGGCGATCATCATGCACGACGCCTCGAAGCTCGAAGAGGCGGAGAACATCCGCCTGACGGCCGCCTACGTCGCGAGGTTCGGCGATCAGGTCGTGGTGGAGGGGGCGGCCGACAAAATCTACGATCCGGCCGACATTGCCCGACTGAAGCTCAGCCGCGACGATCAGCTCTCGACTCCCGGTGCGGTGGAGGCATTCGTCCGCTCGACCGGCGTCGATCTCGTCGTGCCGAATCTCGGCACGGAGCACCGCAGTGTCGGAGCCGGGCGGGCGGAACGACGCTACGAGCGGGAGCTGGCCAGGTTGATCCGCGACCGCGTCGGACCGATCATGGCGTTGCACGGAACCTCGTGCCTGGAAGGACGCGTCGGCGACACCGCAGCGGATGGGATCTGCAAGGTCAACTTCTACACGGCGATGGCGGTGGGTGCCGGCCAGAAGCTCTATCGAATCCTCCGGGAGCGGGAAGCGGACGTGATCGACGGCAACAACCTGTGGATCAACTCGGAGAGTTTTGGCCATGACGTCCGTCGCCGGCACGTCGCCGACGTCTGTGGTGGGATGCTCGAAGCGCTCGGGTATGCGCGGCTCGCGGAGGAATCGCGGTCATGACGTCCGCGACATGCGGCTTTGATTGGCCCGACCGCCGGTCGGGGTGCGATGCCGACGGCAGCCCGATCGAGGTCTCGGGACGCATGCACGCCCTGGTGTACTTTGGCAAGGGTGACTATCGCGTGGTCGCGGACCGGCCGATCTTCGGGACGGCCCACGATCTGATCGGGCGCGTGAACGTGGTGCACCGCTGCGGCACCGACGTGAAGATCTACCAGTCCGGCCGCCGCGATCAGGCCGAGGAGAGCCTGCTGGAAGAACTCGCCGCCCTCGTCGGCTCCGCCGCCCATGGTGACTCCGGCCGATTTCTCGACTACGTGCGTCTCCTCGAGACCGGCACTCCACGGGCGGACGTTCATGACGACGGGCTGTACGCCGAGGTCGCCAAGGCCGTGGCGGATCTGGATGACGTGGCCCGCCGCGACCTGCGGCGGCAACTCGAACTTCACTGGGGGCGGATCTTCGGCCACGAGACGGTCGTCCAGCTGGTGTTCGTCGGCAGCCGCGTGCACGAGCTCACCACCGGCATCGGCTACCTCGCAGGTGAGCAGCTCACGTGGGAGCAGTTCGACTTCCGCATCGGCCGCCGCTACTGCCTGCAGTCGCGGATCGCGCATTACCAGCCGGCGCCCCCGCGGCTCCGAGGTGCCAGGGGAGTGCAGTTGCTGGGGGGCAACATCACCGACCTGGCGATGAATCAGGCGGGCGCCTTCGCCCAGTACGTCCGCATCCGTCCGGAGGTGATCCGCTCGGGGTCGGTGCTGCCCGTGCCGGAGGGGATCGACGACACGAGTGCCGCGCTCGTGGAGCCATTGGCCTGTCTGCTCGACTGCCTGCAGAAGTCGACCCATGAACTCGGCCAGGATGCCCGCGGGAGTGTCCTCAAGAAGGGCGTCATGCCGGGGGGCGTGACGCTCGTCATCGGCTCGGGCTCGATGGCGATGATGGCGGCCAAGCTGGCCCTCGTCGAGGATCCGGTGCTCGATGTCGGAGGCGCCCGGCAGGTGGTGGTCGTGGTCCGCTCGGCCGCGAAGCGGAACCTTGTCGACCGGGTGCTGGCCGATCCCCGGGCGACCTGCCTCGTGGCGGAGGACGACGCCGCGCTGGCAAGACTCGCCGCCGGGTTCACGCCCGCCGAGGCCGATCCATACGGTCGTCCGTTCAAGGGTTTCGACGACGTGATCCTGGCGGCGGGCAGCGGCGATACCCTGGCGACCGCCCATGCCCTGATCGCCCCCACCGGGGGCCGTGTGCTGGCCTTCGCGGGCACTCGCGGACCTTGCCGCATCGAGAGCGGCGTCTGGCACTACGGGAACGCCGCCGTGATGGGGACGAGCGGCTGCAACACCAAGATGATGGAGCTGGCGATCGGCCTGCTCGCCCGCGGACGGGTCGACGTGCGGCCGCTGTCGGGCCGCGGATACACGTTCGCGGACCTGGATCGCGAGGGTACGGCGGCATTCTTCGAGGATCAGCTCCTGCGGCCGAAGCTCCTACCCAACGAAGGCGTGCCCGATTTGCCGCTCGATTCGACGAGTCCGAGGAGAACGACATAATGACGCGACGAGGCTGCCTGGCCGCTGGATTCCTGCTCGTGGCGACCGCATCGCGGGGGGTGGCTGCCGCGGGGCCGTGGGACGACGCGGTCGCCGTCTGGCACATGGCGGGTCCCGACGACTCTGCCGGTGACAACAGCCGACTCACGGTGCACGGTGAGGTGACCGTGGGAACCAGTCTCGACGAGGGCGACGCGGCGGCGTCACGAGCCCGGGGTGGCGACGGCATCGCAGCCGATATCCGGGGGGGGTGGCTCGCGGCAGGTTCGGGTGTGAACGGCGAACTCGATCAGCGAGACGAAACGATCAGCCTCCTGATCCGGGTCCGCGATCCGTCGGGTCGCTGGGCGGGCCCCCTCGTCACGAAGTCGGGAGGCCCGGCCAGAGTCGCCTATGCCCTGCGGTCGGTCGCGCCCGCATCGGGAATGCTGTTCACCGCCGAGATCGGCACGACCAAGAACGCCAAGCCGATGGAGGCCCGCGTGCCGGCCGATCTCGTCGATGCCGCCGGGTGGCATGACGTCGTGCTGGTCTGCGACGGCGCCAAGATGCGGCTGTACGTCGACGGGCTTTGGCAGGACGAGGACTTCATGCTCGGTACGCTGCGGCCTGCCGAGGCGGTGGAACTCCTGATCGGGGGCGATACCGACGCGGAGGGCAAGGTAACCGGAGGGCTGACGGCACTCGTCGACCATGTAGCCCTGTGGCGCCGGCCGCTGGCCGCCGCGGAGATCGAGGCGCTCAGCGGTGGCTCCACCGCGGTGAAGGCCGGCCGTGCCGCCCTCAATGAGAAGCTCCAGGTGCCGATGCAGTATTACAAGCCGCACCACCCCGACTGGAACGTCGGCGACTGCCTCCCGATGTGGCATGACGACACCTTCCATTTCTACTACCTGGGTGACAAACGGCATCATGGCAGCAAGAACGGGCTCGGTGCGCATCAGTGGGCCCACGTCTCCAGCCGCGACCTGAAGCACTGGACATTCCACGACTTTGCCGTCCCGGTGAGTCAGCAGTGGGAAGGGTCGATCTGCACCGGCTCGATGTACTGGTATGACGGGTTGTATCATGCCTTCTATGCGACGCGCCGGACCGACACGCGTGCGGAGTACCTGAGTCATGCCACGAGCCGGGACGGAATCGCATTCGAGAAACTCGAACCGAACCCCTTCGCGGGTCCCGAACCGCCCTATGTGGTGGGGCCGTTTCGCGACCCGACGGTGTTTCGTGATCCGGCCACGGGAACGTTCCACATGCTCGTCACGGCGGCGCTCGAAAAACCGGCCTTGCATCGGCGGGGTGACTGCCTGGCCCACCTCACGTCGCTGGACCTGCGGGCGTGGAAGCAGGAACCGCCGATGGTCGTGCCCGGTATCCCGGGTGCTCCGGAGTGTCCGGACGTCTTCGAGTGGAACGGACACTGGTATCTGATCTTCAGCAACGGGGGCACCGCCCGCTATCGCATGGCGAAAGGCCCACTGGGCCCTTGGACCAGGCCCCGGGTCGACACCTTCGGCGGCAAGGCCGAGTGGGTGATGAAGACGGCCGCCTTCGGCCCCCGGCGGCGGCTCGGCGTCGCCTGGATCGGCAAGGGCGGCTGGGCCGGCAACGCCGTGTTCCGTGAACTCGTCCAGCACCAGGACGGCACCCTGGGCACGAAGTTTCCCGCAGAAATGGCCCTGCCGACGGGTGAGCCGCTGCCCCTGGCATTCGAGCCGCTCACACCCGGTGCCACGGCGACCGGGGGACGGGTGCGAGTCGGTGCCCTGCCCGGGATGGCGGCGGGCTTCGTCGCCGGCATTCCCCAGGAGGTGCGGATCACCGCCCGCGTGGTGCCCGGCGCCGCGGTCGGCTGGTTCGGAATCTGCGTGCATGGGGCTGGCGAATATGCCTCGGGCACGGAACTGCGCATCACGCCGAACCTCGCCCGTGTCGAGGTCCGCGACCCGCTGGCGGGTGGCAACGACCTGGTTCCCCTCCAGACCATTGACGACGTGGCGGGACTCGATCGGCCATTCACGCTGGAGATGGTGCTCAAGGAGGACATGGTCGACGTTTGCATCGACGACCGGAGGACACTCATGTGCCGACCGCGCTACGCTCAGGGAGACAGGCTGTTTTTCTTCTGCCAGGACGGTGACGTGACCTTCGAAGACGTCGAGGTACGGCCGCTGATCGATCCTCGAAAGAAGCGCTGATGGCGGCCTGGTGAGCCGGCCTCAAGCCGACTGGGCGGCCGCCGACGCGGCATCGAGGCTGGCGAACCAGCCCGCGGCCACCGCCGCTGCGAGCGCCGTTCCCAACGCCGCCTCCTCGCGATGACGCTGCAGCACCAGCGGCAGTCCAGCTGCGGTCGCGACGGCCTCCTGCAGAACCGCATTTTCGCGGAGTCCGTTGCCGGCCGCCACGATTCGTTCCGGCGGCTGCGGCATCGCCTCACGAATGACCGCCAAATGGTCCGCGTACTCCCTGGCCATCCCCTCGAGCAAGGCCCTGGCCAGGTGGGCCGGCGTGAAAGTGCCCGCCGAGAGCCCGCGCCACGATCCGCGCCGGGAGGGATCGGAACGGGTGCCCGAGAAGAGCGGTTCACAGACGACGCCCTCGGCTCCGGCCGGCACGCTGGCGGCCAGCGTCGTAAGCCGGTCGTAGACGGGCACGTCGGTGGCGACTCCGAGCACGTCGCGGCCCACGCTCCGGCAGAAGGCCTCGAGCACCTGGTAGGACCATCCGCCGCAGAGAACCGCACCGGTGAGGAGATTGCCGGCAACCGGAAAGGGACGCAGTTCCAACGGGGGCGAGAAGTCGCAGGAGTCGACGTAGGCGGAAACCTGGGCCCCGGTGCCCACGTTGAGGTGCGCCGACCTCCGGCGGTCGGCCACGCTTCCGACGAACCCGGCCTGCTGGTCACCCAACGGCGCCGTCAGGGGCACTCCGGCCCGGAGTCCGGTGCGGGCCGCGGCCGCCAGCGCGACCCGTCCCACCACGGTCGTGGCCTCGCGGACCTCGGGAAAGAGTCCCGCCGGCAGTGAGAGTCGCTCGATGGCGGCCGCGTCCCAGCCGCGCGTGTGCACGTCGAACAGCCCGCTGGCGGCCGCACAGGTCGGCTCGGTCACGGGCCGAATGCCCGCGATCCGCGCCGTGACGAACTCCATGATCGAGATCGCGGTTCCGACGGGGAGCACGCCGCCGAGCTGCATCCAATGGAGCGTCAATCCCAGATGACCCGTGGCGAGACTGCAGCCCGCCCGCCGCCATGCCTCCGGGCCGAGCCGATCGACCGCGTCGTCGAGGACAGTGCGGCCCGCGCCGCCCGGCTCGTCGCCACGACGATCCTGCCAGTTGACAAACGGCGTCAGGGGACGAAGCGCCGCGTCGACCACTACGACTCCATGCTGCTGTCCGGTCACACCCAGCGCGGCCACGTCGAGGTCGTTTCCGGTCAACCTCCGCACGACCGCGGCGAGGCAGTCTTCCGCCGCCACGGCGATCGCCTCCGCATCCCACTCGAAGCGGCCGTCGGCTGCCGGCAGCCGTGGTGGTGTCGGCCGCGTCTCGACGGCTGCCACGGTGGCGTCCGGATCGCGGATCGCCAGAGCCGTGATCGTCGTCGTGCCGATGTCGAGTCCGAGACAGGTCGCCATGCCAGCCCTCACCCCTCGTCCACAAGTCCCGACCGGCGTTGCCACGCCCATTGCTTGAGGCGATCGAGGAGCACGGCCCCGAGGATCACGCTCCCGAGGACGATCGGCTGCCGTTCCGCCGGAACGTGTGTCAGGTTGATGCCCGTCTCGATGACGGCGATGATGAAGGCGCCGATGAGCGTGCCGAGAATCGATCCCTCACCCCCCGAGATGCTCGTGCCGCCGACCACGACCGCGGCGATTGCAGAGAGCTCGTATATTTCTCCGTAGGTTGCCGACCCGCTCTTGGTTCGCGACGCCATCATGATCCCTCCCACGCCGGCGAGCAAGCCACAGAGGAAATACGCCACGAGCAGCACGCGGGTCACGGGAACCCCCGAGAGTCTGGCCGCCTCCGGGTTGCCCCCACGGCGTAAAGGTATCGGCCGTACACGGTGCGGTGCATCAGCACCCAGGCCGCTGCGTAGAGCACGAGCATCAGCACGACGGCGTTCGGGATGCCCCACAGGCTCGCCTGCCCGCCGAGAGCGGGGAACGCCGCCTCGAGGCCCGCAGCGAGTGCGTTCACGAATTGACCGTCGCCATCGTGCGCCTGGGCCACCGCCACCACACGGGGCCTGACGGTGGTGCGGAGGATCTCGGCGGCGAGCGTCCGGCCCGCGGTGGCCCCCTCGGGGTGTTGTTCGGTGATGGTCTGCACGCTGAACATGGCGACCAGCAGCACCAACACCGGGAGCATGCCGTAGTTCGCGAGCCTGAACAGACCACGTCGGATCCACGCCGCTCCGGTCATGCAGCCTCCTCTCCACGGACGGCGAGTTCCATAATCTGCCGCTGATCGGAGTTTCGGGCGTCGGCGATCTCACCCGTCACCCGCCCATCGTGCATCACCACGATCCGATCGGCCATGCCCAGCACCTCCGGCAAGTCGGAGGAGATCAGAAGAATCGACTTCCCCGCGGTGGCCAGTTCGTTGATCAGGGCGTAGATCTCGTAGCGCGCACCGACGTCGATGCCGCGGGTCGGCTCATCGAACAACAGGACTTCACACCGCCGGGCAAGCCATTTGGCGAGCACGAGCTTCTGCTGATTGCCGCCGGAGAGGTTGCGGGCCAACGTCGGCGTCGAAGATCAGTCGGGCCGTCTCGGTTCGGCCGGAGCCGACGAGGCCCGTCAGCGCCAGGACCTCGCCCCGGCGAATTTCAGCGACACACCTGTCACGGCCCGGCCGCGGCGCAACCCCGAGACCACCAGCCGCGGCTCACCGATGCGGCGCTCGCGCTTCGGGAACTCCTCGGTGAGCGGTCGGCCCACCATCATCGCGATCAGGCCCGGCCGGTCGACGGCATTCACCTTCCGCTCGCCCACCTTCGTGCCGTCGCGGAGCACGACGATGCGATCGGTAATCCGGAAGATCTCCTCGAGACGGTGGCTGATGTAGATGATGCCGAGACCACGGGACCGGAGACCGTCGATGATTGCAAACAGCTGCCGTGTTTCGAGGGGCGTGAGTGAGGCGGTCGGTTCGTCCATGACGATGATTCGGGCCTCGTGGAGCAGGGCCTTGGCGATTTCGAGAATCTGCTGCTGGGCCATCGTCAGCCGCCGACAGGGCACATGGAGCGGCACTTCGAGCCCGAGCCGGCGCATCAGTGCGTCGGCCTCCGGCTTCCGGCCGCCGTAGTGGTCCACGATCGCCTGCACGACGCGAACTCCCATTTGATCGGGAAAATTGGATCGGGTCGGCGTAGATCTTGCCCTCCTTGATCGCCTGCTTGCCCTCCGGCTGACCGTCGAAGCCTACCAGCACCACCTGCCCCACCTTGCCCGCCTCCTCGATTGCGGTGTACGCGCCGAGTGCGGCAGGGTCGTTGATCGCGAAGATGCCGACCAGATCGGGCGTGGCCTGGAGTGCGTCGCTGGCCGCCTTGTAGCCGATGTCCTTCGCCCCATTGCTGTCGTACTCTTCGACGACGACGATCTTTGCTTCGGTAGATGCGTTGTGCGCCTCGAGGATCTCGCGGAAGCCCTTCACCCTCAGCCGGCAGGATTCGAACTTCTTGGCGTGCAGAATCGCCACCTTGCCCCCCGGTCCTGAAGACCCTCGATCATCGCTTCGGCAGCCATCCGGCCGCCGCCTTCGTTGTCGGTACAGACCTGCGAGACGATCTCGACCCCGGGCTCCAGGCAGGGAATGTCCACGGTGAACACCGGGATGCCGGCAGCATTCGCCTCGGCGATCGCCGGCACGATACCTTTGGCGTCGCATGGACTCAGCACGATGGCGGCTACCTTCTTGACGATGAACTCCTTGATCTGGGCATGCTGGCGGGCGAGATCCTTCTCCGGTGTCACGACCTGCGTCGTGTAGCCGTGCTTGGTCCCTTCGGCCGTGATGCTGGTGCCGATGACCTTGAAAAACGGATTATCGAGCGTCAAGAGCGATACGCCGATCACGTTGCCTCCGCCGGCTGCTCCGCCCGGCCCCGGCCCGGCCTGTCGGCCGCATCCGGACGCCACGATCAGGCAGGCGACAAGGGTGAACATCAGTCGCAGAGCTGGCATGGTGACGGCTCCCGAAAGGGTGCACCGCGCACGCACGGCGCGGAACCGACGATATCATACTCCACGGATGCCGGCGGTTGGGAGCGTGGTCCCGGGTCGCCCGGCCGCCGAACCCGGGTGCATCATGGCGCCACATGACATCGACTGCCTCGTGCTCGGAACCAGCGGAGTCGATGTCGTCGTCCGGCCGGTCGATCTCGCGCGGCCGATCGGCGGCGGCAGGCTCGTGCACGTCGAACCGCTCGACCTCACCACGGGCGGCATCGTCTGCAACTCGGGCATCGCACTGCGCACGCTCGGACTCGAGGTCGCGGCGGCCGGACTGGTCGGCGACGACCTGTGGGGGCGGATCGTGCGGGAAAGGCTTGCAGACGCGGGAATCGACGTCGTCGGGATCGAGCCGCACCCGACCGAGGCGACAAGTTCCAGCGCCGTGCTCGTCGATCCGGGGGGTGAGCGGAGTTTTGCCCATCACGTCGGTGCGCCGCGTGCCACCGACATGGCGTTCGTCCGTCGGCAGCTGCCCCTGTTCGCTCGGGCGCGGATGGCGCTGATCGGCTACGTCGGCCTCATGCCCCGGCTCGGAGGCGACCTGGCCGCCGCCGTGGCGGCGATTCGCGGCACGGGCTGCGGCGTGGCGCTCGAGACGAGCGACGACGGCGGCCCGCTGGCGGAACTCGCGGCCGCTCTGCCGCTCGTCGATTGTTTCGTGCCCAGCCTCGCGGAAGCGGCGCAGCAAACAGGCATGAGCGACCCCAGGGCCATCATCGACTGTTACCGCGGGCACGGCGCGAAGGGGATCGTGGGGGTGAAACTCGGCACGCTCGGCGTGTTGCTCTCCCACGGTGAGGGGTTCGAGCACATCCCGTGTCTCCCGGCCCCCGGCCCGATCGTCGACACCACCGGTGCGGGCGACGCATTTCTTGCAGGCCTGCTCGCCGGCCGGCACCGCGGCATGTCGCTCCGCGCCGCGGGCCTGCTCGGTGCGGCGACGGCGGCCTGCTGTGTCACTGGTCTCGGAGGCACGGCCGGCCTGCGGTCGTTCGCGGAAACGTGGCGCTTGGCGACTGCTGAAGCCTGATGGCAACCGCCGCCGGAGGGCCGCTCGACAACGTGCTCCTGATACTCTATTCTCCCGCCGCGGGTCTGGTCGTGTTCCTCGTCACGGGGTGATCCATGTCTGTCTCGCCGTCGCCTCTGCTGAGCGTGGTCGCGATGCTCGCGATGCCCATCGCCTCTGCCGCCGATCCGGAGGTCCGCACCATCTCGCGGCAGCCGAGTGCGGTGCTCGCCACTCCCCAGGTCGAAGTCGCGGTCACGCTGCTCGGCGGCCACATGGCCCCCGTGACGTTCTTCCGCGACACGGAACATCCCTTGCAGCCCTACTCCATCAGCCCGTGGCAGGATGAGGAGGCGGCCGAGATGCCCGCCCCTGTGCTCGTCCCTCTGCGAGGTGACTTCTTCTGCCTGCCGTTTGGCGGCAATGGCGAGCCCTATCGTGGCGAAACGCACCCGCCGCACGGCGAGGTGGCGGGAAGCCCGTGGACGGTGGTCGGCGGGTCACGCGCAGGTCGCTCGGCCACGCTCACGGCCGCAACAACTGCCTCGGCATCGAGGATGTCACGGCCAGCTTCGCCGACGGCCTCGCCGCGTCGGCCGCACCGGACAACCCGCTGGCAGCGGCCGGTGCCCGGACGGTGCTGGACTTCGGCGGCGGACCGGTGGCGATCAACTACATCCAGGGCGTAGTGCGGACGCCTCCGGACTTCGACACGGTAGACAAGGTCGAGTTCGTGCCCGGCCGCATGACCTTCGTGGCCGCCAGTGGCAGTCGTGTGACGGCCGATGTCGCGTGGTCGTTCATCGGGAACGGCCGCCTCCCGGAGTGATCCCATGGCGACGCCCGACGGTTTTCTTCCCGAACTCACCGGCTCCATCTCGCAGGGCGCGGCAGGCAACCCCACGGTCGCCATGATCGAGGCCGCCTATGCGCACCACGGCCTACCCTGGCGGTACGTGAACATGGAGGTCGCCCCGGAGGATCTCCGCGACGCCGTCCGGGGGCTGCGGGCCGTCGGCTTCCGGGGATTCAACTGCAGCCTGCCTCACAAGGTGACCGTGATCGATCATCTCGACGGCCTTGGCGAATCGGCGGCCGTGATGGGAGCCGTCAACTGCGTGGTCCGGCGAGGCGAGAGACTCATCGGCGAAAACACCGACGGCAAGGGGTTTCTCAAGTCGCTGAGGGCTCAGGTGGACCCTCGCGGTTGCAGCGTGGTGCTGTTTGGCGCGGGAGGGGCGGCGCGGGCGATCGCGGTGGAGCTGGCGCTCGCCGGGGCCGGCCACATCACGGTGGTGAATCGCTCGGCGAGCCGCGGCGATGAACTCGTGACGCTGCTTCGTGATCGAGTTGGAGTGGCCAGCGAACTCGTCGAGTGGCGGGGCGATCATGTCGTGCCGCCGGACGCCGACATCGTGATCAACGCCACCTCGATCGGTCTCTACGACGCCGACGCGCGGCTGCCGATTGAGCCGGCATCGCTGAGGCCGGACATGGTGGTGGCCGACGTGATCGGCAATCCACCCCGAACCAGGCTCATCCGTGATGCCGAGGCCCGCGGCTGCCGAGTGCTCGACGGACTCGGCATGCTCGTCAACCAGGGGGCGGTGGCGATAAGATTTTGGACGGGAATCGATCCCGACTCGGGCATCAT
>QWQL01000200.1 GCA_003670825.1 Planctomycetota bacterium | reverse complement strand
GGCCGCGACCTGATTGCGCGACCCGAGGCGGTCATGGTGGAGGCGTTCGGCAACGCGACGGTGGTCGTGGCCTGCGACTCGCTTCACGAACTGCACGCCGCCGTCGCCTGCGTGCATGGGTCACTCGGCGCCAGCCTCTACGCCGCGCGGGATGGCCGCGACGACGCCGACTTTACTGATCTTGTGCCGCTGCTCATCGAGCGCGCCGGGCGGATCGTCGAGAATCGCATGCCGACGGGACTCGGCGTCGTGCCTTCGATGCAACACGGCGGCCCGTGGCCATCGGCGGGGCCGCCATTCTTTTCGGCAGTCGGATTTCCGTGGACGATCCTGCGGTTCGCCCGGCGGGTCTGCTTCGACGGCTGGACGGAATCGCGGCTGCCCGAGATCGTTCGCGACCCGCCGCCGCCGGGCCGGCCGTGGAGGTATGTCGACCACGCCTGGACCCGCGGCTGACCGCCGTTAGCCTCGTGGGAAGGCCCGTCGCAGGCGGCGGAGGGCTTCCTCGAGCCGCTCGGTCGGGCAGGCGGTGTTGATGCGGATGAACCCCGGCGCGGCAAACTCCCGGCCGTCAGAAGGGCCGAGCCCCGCCGCCTCGCAGGCCGCCTGCGGATCGTCGACGCCCGTGCCACGGCAGTCGATCCAGGCCAGGTAGGTCGCGTCGGCGGGAACGCATGCCAGCCCCGGCACCGCGTCGACTGCTGCGGCGACGAGCCCGCGGTGGTGGCGGAGCAGGTCGACCAACCGTCGCCGCCACCCTTCGCCTCGGGTCCAGGCGGCGATCGATGCCGCATAGCCCAGCGGATTCACCATCGGCACCAGCCCCCCTCCCGCGATCCGCCAGCGGTGCCGCATCTCGGCCGTGGGCAGGATCGCGGCGGCGCAGCCCAGCCCCGCGAGGTTCCAGGTCTTCGACGCCGCCACCAGCGTGACGGCGTCCCGAGCGGCGGGGTGGTCGAGGCTGGCGAAGGGCACGTGCCTCGGGCCGCCGTGCTCCTCGTCGAGCAGCAGGTCCGACCAGATCTCGTCGCTCACCACGGTGATCCCGTGGGCCATCGCGAACTCCGCGAGCCGTAGCAGATCGGCGTGGCGAAACACCGTGCCGGTGGGGTTGTGTGGATGACAGAGCCAGAGGAGTTTTGATCGCGGGGAGACGGCCGCTTCCAGCGCCGCCCAATCGACGGCCCATGTCGTCGGCTGTTGGAGCAGCGGCACACGGACGCACCGCCGCTGTGCCAGTGGTGGCAGCGAGAGAAATGGGGGATAGACCGGCGTGAAGGTGAGGATCTCGGCGTCGGGGTCTGCCAGCAGCCGTGCCGTGAGTGCCAGCCCCGTCACGACGCCCGGCGTGGCCACGATTCGCTGCGGGTCGACCTGCCAGCCGTGCCGCCGTTCGAGATGTGCGGCGAGCGATGTGCAGAACTCCGGCGGCTCGTGCGTGTAGCCGAAGACACCGTGGTCGACGCGGGCGTGAAGGGCCGCGAGCACCTCGGCCGGGGCCACGAGGTCCATGTCGGCCACCCACACTGGCAGCAGGTCACGGCCCGCATAGCGGTCCCACTTCTCGGAGCCCGTGCCGTGCCGGTCGGGGCAGGCGGCGAACAGCGGATCGAGTGGGTTGGGCATGCCGCGAGTGTACCGATCGACCGCACGCGGCAACTCGGCGGAGACCCAGGCTGGCATCCGGTACGCTCTGAATGAGGAGATCGACCACGAGCCACCCTGTGAATCGGAGACCGGCCATGCACGACGACACCGTGGGCATCGTGCTCGCCGGAGGGCGGTCGACACGGCTCGGGGATCGCGCGCCGGGTCCAGCCGGCAAGGCGGCGGTGATCGTCGGCGGGGAAACCTGCCTGGCGAGGGTCTGCCGCGCGGTGGGGGCGGTGGTGCCGCGGGTGGTCGTCGTGGCGGCGGCGGGGCAGCCCGTGCCGGAGCTCCCCGGGACCGTCGAGATCGTTCGGGATACGAACGCGGCCGCAGGGCCCTTGGCCGGATTGCGGGACGGCCTGCGGCACGTCGGCGCCGGCCCCACGCCGCCCCGCTGGGCGGTGGTCACCTCCTGCGACGTGCCGCTCCTGCGGGCTGACGTGGTGCGGCGGCTGGTCGACCTGGCTCGCTCCACGGCGCGGCGATTCGTGGTTCCGATCATCGATAGCCACCCTCAGGTGCTCGTCTCGGTGATGGCCTGCGACCTGTCTGCGCTGGTCGAGTCGATGGTGCTGCAGGGCCGAGGCCTGCGGGCCGTGCTCGAGGCGCTGGTCGCTGACGAGCCCGACAGCGTGCAGCTGGTGACAGCCGCCGAACTGGCCGACATCGATCCGGGGCTCGACTCATTTCTCGACATCGATCTCCCGGCAGACCTCGCGCGGCTGGAATCTCGCGGAATCCCGGCTTCGCGGCCGTGAGGGCTCACTCCTATACTTCGCCGCATGGCGAGGCGACACATCCGTCACGGAGGCAACGATCGGCCCCGGCGCCGCTGGCGGGTGAAGGCACTGCTCGCGCTGGTGGCAGTGGTTGCGGCGGTCTGGGCCGCTCCGGCGGTGATCGTGCAGACGAGCCTGCGGGATCGACCGCTCGCCGCGGCGCTGGCGGGCATCGACGGCGGCATCACCAGCGGCGGTGCGACCTGGCGGTGGCTGGGGGGCATCGAGTATCGCGACGTCGTCCTCAGGGATCGCGCCGGTCGCGCGGCGGTGATCCTGCCGTACCTCGCGCTCGATCGCGGCCTGCTGCAACTGGCCCTGGCCCCGCGTCGCCTCGGCACCGTGCGGCTCACTGGCCCCGAGGCCCTAGTTGAGGTGCGGAGCGACGGCAGCTCCCTCGAAGACATCCTCGCCCCCTGGCTGGCGGCGACGCGCGGGTCGTCGGCGCTGGAACTGGAGATCGTCAACGGCACGATCGAACTCGTCGACACCGTCCGGCAGGATGCCTGGCGGCTCTCCGACGTGATCGCCGCGGGTACGCTCCTCGGCGACGGCACGGTCACCGGCTGGACTGCCGCCGGCCGAGTGAGGCACTCCGATGGACCCCGCGCTGCCGGGCCGTCCGCGCTGCCGGTGGCGCTGCCGACGGCGCCGGTGCGGCTCGACCGCTCGACGATCCCCGCAGCGGCGGCGGCCGTGCTCGTCCGCGATGGCGGTTGGTCGGTCTCGTCGCCCGAGGCCGCCGCCGACGGTTCGCGGACGATCACCGCCGCCGCTCACCGACTCCCGTTGGGCGCGTCGAGCGTGCTGGCCACGCGGTTTGGTCTCACCCATCTCGTTGACGGCGTCGCGGACCTGCGGATGGATGTCACGGCGGATCCGGCCGGGCGCCGGATGCAGGGGGATGCCACCCTCGAACAGTTCGCCGTCTGCGATGCCCGCGGGCTCCAGGAGCGGTTCACGATCGACCGCTGCCGCGTTCCCTTCGACGTCACGCTTGAACCAGACCGGCTCGTCGTGCGGCGCTTCGGCCTCTCGTCGTCGGTGTTTCAGGCGGAGGCGTCGGGAGGCCTGCGGCTGCCGCAGGACGACGTGCGGCGCTGGGCCGAGGAGATCGTCAGCGATGACTTCACCGTGTCGCTCGACGTCGACCTGGCGGCGGCGTCGAAATCCCTGCCCGGCGGGATCGCGGTCAGGCCCGACGTGCACGTGACCGGCGGGAGCCTGCGATTCGCCGCGGCGGCACGGGCGGATGGCGGCGACCGCGTGCTCGAGGTACGGGCCTCGGCCCGCGATCTCGCCGCCGTGCAGCAGGCTCAAGCGCCGAGCGATGACGCCCCGCCCGCCGATGAGCCGCGATCGGCCGACCCTCGGCAGCTCGCCTGGCCGGAGCCTTTTACCGCCTGGCTCAAGGCCCGCCGCGGACCCGGCCGCGACGAGCGGCTGCGCGTCGAGGAAGCGCGGGTCGTCTCGGATGCCGTGGAGCTCTCGGCGGCGGGCACGCCCGCCGCCTTCGGCATCCAGTGGACGGCCGACATCGGCGGGCTGGTCGGTGAACTGGGGCAGGTGCTCGATCTCGCTGCGACCTCGGCGCGGGGCACGTGCCGTGGTCGGCTCGAGGTCGCCGGCGCCGATCCGCTCGCCGGTGGCCGCTCGGTGGCGCTCTCGGCGAGCATCATGGAACTGGAACTCACCCGCGCCGGCCGGCCGCCGTGGCGAGACAAGGAACTCATCATCGAAGCGGAGGCTACGGGCAGCATGGCTTCGGGAGTGGCAGCCGTCGAGCAGGCCCGGGGCGTGATCACGGCCGGCGACGACCGGCTCGAGGCATCGGTGGCTGGTGGCGCCGTCGTCGATCTCGCCGCGCTGGTGGGGCTCACGGCCATGCCGGGCGTGCCCTGGATCCGTCCGACGGCGACGGCCGTGATCGCGGAGTGTGCCATCTCGGGCGACCTGGCCCGCTGGCATCCGCGGCTGGCGGCGGTCGTGCCCGCGCTGGCAGATGGCGGCCTCGAACTGGCCGGCACGATCACGGCGGCCGCGGCTGTCGCGCCGAAAGGAGATGCCTGGCAGTGGCAGCGGGCGGGGGGTGAGATCGAGAAGTTCGTGGCCCGCTGGGAGGGCCGGGAGATCGTCGAGCCCAGGGTCGTCGTCACCACCGCCGGCCGTGCCGATGCCACGACGGGGCAGATCGACATCTCCTCCGGTGAGATCCTCTCCACGAGCCTGTCGCTGCGGACCGGCGGCCTCACCTGGCTGCCCGCAACGCCAATGGCGGGCGTGGGCGACCGGCTCCGCGGACGCGTGCAGTGGCAGGCCGACGTGGGCCGGATGGAGCCATGGCTCGTGTCGGCAGCGACCGCCGCCGGCTGGCCGGCATCGGGCCGGGCCTGGGGCACGCTGGAAGTGATCGACACGCAGGCAGGGCTCAACGTGCTCGTCGAGGCGACGGGCAGCCAGTTGGCACTCGCGGCCGCCGCGGCCGGCGCTGCCGCGCGGCCTATCTGGGGTGAACCGCGACTGGTCGTGGCCGTCGAGGTCACCCGACCCCGATCAGCGCATGGCGGCCTCGCCAATCAGCTGCTCGTCGACCGGCTGGCCGTCGAATCGTCGACGCTGGCCCTGGGGGCGACCGGCCGCGTCGATGACTGGGACACGCGACGGATCGTCGAACTCGACGGCACGGTGGCCTACGACTGGCAGCAGGTCTCCAGGCTGCTCTCGCCGTGGACCGGCGGTCGCATCCAACTGGCGGGCTCCGGCGGGCGACCGTTCTCGCTCCGCGGCCCGCTCGGTGCCATGCCCGACCCTGCCGACCCTGCGGCCAGCGCTGCTACCGCTGCCGCCACCTCCCTGCCCTTGCCCGATGACTGGCTGGCGGCCACCCGCGGCCGCGAGGCGGAGCCGGCGCTGGCGGCGCAGCTGACCCGGCCGGCGAGCGCGTCGCCGAGCACGTTTGACGCCCGGCTGCGAAGCCTGACAGTCGACACCTCGGCGGTCTGGACCTCCGGTGAGATCGAAGGCTTTCCGCTCTCTGCGGGAGAAATGACCGTCAGGCTCCTCGAGGGCCAGCTCGCCTTTGGACCATTCGACCTGCCGGCGTCCTCCGGCCGGATCCGCGGCGCGCCCTGGATCAGGCTCGCCCCCTGGCCGGGCGAACTGGTAGTGCCACCCGGGCGGTTTGCGGAGCGGATCGCGCTCTCCGGACCGCTCTGCCAGCGGATCGTCACCTGGCTGTCACCGGTGCTCGGCCACGGTGCCCATGCGTCTGGCGTCGTGACCCTCGACCTGGCTGGCGCGAGGCTGCCACTCGGCGATGCCTTCGGCGGTGATCTCGCCGGTCAGGCAACCTTCGAGAACCTCGAGGTCAGCCCCGCGCCGGCCGTGCAGCCGCTGGTCAACCTGCTCGTGAAACTGCAAAGCGCGGTCGATCCGCGGTTCGTGTTTGGCGACAAGGCGGTGCTCCTGCGGATCCGGCCGGAGCCCGTGCGGATCCGGCTCGCGGGCCGACGGCTGGCCCACGACGGGCTCGTGATGGACGCGGGACAGCTGGTGGTGAAGTCGCAGGGCAGCGTCGGGCAGGATGGATCGCTCGACATGCAGTTGGAGGTCGCCCTGCGGGGCGACATGATCGGCCAGACGCCGGTGCTCGGGCAGCTGTTCCGCACGCCGTTGGTGATCCCGCTCAAGGGCACCGTGCACAAGCCCCAGTTCGACGCGGCCGCCATGGACACGATCCTCGGCCGCATCGTGGAAAACACCGCCCAGGCGGTGATCAACGACGGCATCGGCCGCGGGCTCGAGGCGATCTTCGGCGAGGCCAAGCCCGCCGGGGCCGCCCCACCCGGACAGCCGCCGATCAGTCTCCCGCCGCAGCCAGCGGCGACTCGCTGAGATTCGCCGGGGCGGACCCGTGTCACGGCGTGGCCACGATGGCCACGGGGAGCGAGTTGCCGAAGGTCGTGAAATCCCGGAACGTCCACGCCACGTCTTTCGTGGGCGTCACCTCGACGATCTGCGGCTGGTCCGGGCCCGCGTGACAGTTCACCAGGAGCGTGTTGCCGTTGGGCAGCCGGCGAACCTGCGTGACCCAGGCGAGTGTGATGCCAGGCAGGTCGTGCTGCCCGATCCTCCACACGATCTCTTTGCCGGGCGTCACCTCCAGCACGCCGTGGCCGTTGCCCGTGCCGATGAGCGTGTTGCCATTGGCCAGCCGCACGGCGGAGTAGACCTGGTCGCCGAACGACTCGGGGCCGTGCCCCTTGGACTTCGGTCGGTCGAACAGCGGCACGTCGTACTCCCAGACGATCGATCCTGCCGCATCGTATTCGCGGACGACGCCGTCCTGTTCGTGGGCCACCAGGTACGTGCCGGTGTCGGTCTTCCGCGCGTTCCGCGTGTCGGAATGGGTCGACGGAGCGTCCACCTGCAGAGAAATCGTGCGGCGAATGACACCGGCGCGGTCGACCTCGATGATCCTGGCCGGCCCCGACTCGACGACCATCGTGGTGCCGTCAGGCAGCCGCTCGAACGCGTGGACCTCGACTGGTCGTGTCGCATTGCCGTTCGTCGTCGCGTCGTACTCCCACACCGGGCGGCGGCGTTCGTCGAGTTCCACGATCCGCGTCCAGCCGTCCTGATAGAGCAGGTGGCCGTCGGGCAGGAGGTGGAGATCATGGATCGGCCCGCACGGCAGACGCCACTCGACGCGGCCGTCGGGACCGACCGCGGCGAGGGTCTTCGTGGACGAGTCGGCCGCGATCACCCGCCGGGGCGTGCCTGTCTGCACGGCAGAGGGCGGAGCCTCGCCGCGGGCCAGAGTCGTGAGCATCGCGAGCAGAAGAACCAGGAGCGTGTCGTTGCCTCGTCGTCGCATGGGTCAGGCGTCCTTGTGGTGCGGAGGGTGAGTTGGCTTCCGTTGGTGAAGTCGCCGACGCTCCGCAGCCTAGAGCGCATTCGACTTACGTGTATTGCCGGCTCGGGGGCGGCAAAAGTCGCGTCGCCGGGCGAGGATACGCCCAAGGCTCCTCGAGCGTTCGCCGACCCCCTTCGCTTACCCGCTCTTGCTTACGTAGACGACGCTACCCATAAACTGGATGCAGCCTAGGCGATGATCTCGTGGATCGGCTCCACGTGCTCGACGCCGACGAGCTTCTGATCCAGGCCGCCGAAGAAGTAGGCGAGCCGGTTGGGATCGAGGCCCAGCTGCTGGAGCACGGTGGCGTGCAGGCTTTTTACGTGGAAGCCGGTCTTGCCATCGTGCACCGGGGTGATCGCCGTCGCGCCGAGTTCGTCGGTCTCGCCGACGCTCACGCCCCCCTTGATGCCGCCGCCGGCCATCCACATCGTGAACCCGTACGCGTTGTGGTCGCGGCCCGTGCCCTCGGCGTATTCCGCCGTGGGCTGGCGGCCGAACTCGCCCCCCCAGATCACGAGCGTCGAATCGAGGAGCCCCGACCGCTTCAGGTCGGTGAGCAGCGCCGCCACCGGCAGGTCGGTGTTGCCGGCATGAAACGTATGGTTTTTCTCGAGGTCGCCGTGGGCGTCCCAGTTGTCGTCGTTGTGGGCTCCGCCGGAATAGAGCTGAATGAATCGCACGCCCCGTTCCACCAGCCGGCGGGCGAGCAGGCAGCGGCGGCCGAAGTCAGCCGTCCGCGGGTTGTCGAGGCCGTAGAGCCGCTTAGTCTCCTCGGTCTCCCGCGCCAGATCCACCGCCTCCGGGGCATGTTCCTGCATCTTCCAGGCGAGTTCGTAGGAGGCGATCCGGGCGGCGAGTTCGCTGTTGTCGCCGCGGGGCAAGAGGTGGGCGGTGTTGGCCTCGCGGAGCGCGTCGAGCATCGCCCGCTGGGCCTCCAGTGGCATGTCATCGGGGGGCGCGAGATCGAGGATCGGCGGCCCCTTGCTCCGCAGGAGCGTGCCCTGATACGTGGCCGGCATGTAGCCGCTGGCCCAGTTCTTGGCGCCCGAGATCGGTCCGCCGGTCGGGTCGAGCATCACCACGAACCCGGGGAGGTTTTCGTTGACGCTGCCGAGAGCGTAGTTGACCCACGAGCCCAGGCAGGGCGCGCCCGACTGGATCTTGCCGGAGTTCATCTGCAGCATCGCCGAGCCGTGGATCGGCGAGTCGGCCGTCATCGAGTGAAGGAAGGCGATGTCGTCGACGTGCGTGCCGATGTGCGGGAACAGGTCGCTTACCCACTTGCCGCACTCGCCGTACTGCTGGAACTTCCACTTCGGCCCCACGACACGGCCCTGGCTCTTCTCGCCGCCGCGGCCCTTCGTCTTTACTTCGATCGTCTTGCCGTCGAGCGGGTAGAGCGCGGGCTTGTAGTCGAAGGTATCGACGTGGCTCGGGCCGCCGTACATGAACAGGAAGATCACGCTCTTCGCCTTGGGGGCGAAGTGGGGCGGCTTGGCGGCGAGCGGATTGACGTAGGCCGCCAGGCTGTCGGCGGCCCTCGTCTGCCCTGAGAAAAAAGCCTGGTCGAGTAGGCCGGACAAGGCGAGCCCCGTGAACGACGCCCCCGCTTCCCAAAAGAACTCCCGCCGCGTGCGGCGGCAGAACGCTCCCGCGGGGCGATCGTGGTTGGTTTCCATGGCTCGGTCTCCAGCTCAGTCCAGGTAGGCGAACTCGTTGAGATTCAACACCATCACACAATACAGCTCCAGCGCCCGGCTCGGCCCGACACCGTCCTGCCCCTCGAGCTTCTCGACCAGCGCCACGCCCTGGGCCACCTCCTCGTCGGACGCCGTCCGCGTGAGGGTGATCTCGAGCGCCCGCCGCACCTCGGCGGCGGTGTCGGCGCCGTCGGGCCCTCCTGCCTCCCGCCGCACCCGCTCGGCAAACAGCCGCGCCTGCCGCTGCACGAAGTCGCCGTTCATCATGCCCAGCGCCTGCGTCGGCTGCGTGGTGGTGAATCGCACGGGGCAGCTCGTGTCGGTGTCGGCCATGTCGAAGTCGGCGAGGATCGGCGTGATCAGCGATCGCTTGACGTGGATGTAGATGCTGCGGCGGGCCTGCTCCTCCGGAGACGAACTCCCCCAGCCGCTCCCCGGCCGCGACTGGCCGGCCAGCACCGCCTTGGGAATCTCCGGATAGATGCCGGGGCCGTACATCTTCGGGTTGAAGCCGCCGCTCGCCACGTGGATCGAGTCGCGAAGCTCCTCGGCGCTAAGCCGCCGCACGTCGAACCGCCAGAGGGCGTCGTTGAGCGGGTCCTTCACGAGCGCGGTGGCCGTGCCGGCGCTCGCTGCCCGGTAGGCCTCCGACATCAGGATCGTCTTGTGGAGGGGCTTCAGCCGCCAGTTGCCGGCGACGAGCTCGCTGGCCAGCCAGTCGAGGAGCTCCGGGTGCGTGGGCGGATCGCCCATCAGGCCGAAGTTGCTCGCGCTCTTCACGATGCCGCGGCCGAAGTGGTGCTGCCAGATGCGGTTGGCGAGCACGCGGGCCGGCAGGGGGTTTTTGGGTGAGGCGATCCAGTTGGCCAGCGCCGTGCGGCGGCCGGTCGATACCACGCCGCTCGCCGGCGGCACGATCACCGGCTCCTGCGGCTTGAGGATCGCCGGAAACGCCGGCGCGACCCTGTTCTCCGGCTTGGGCTCGGCATGTGGGTTGCCTCGCGGGAAGACGAACGTGTCGGGGGCCTCCGTGCCGCTCT
>QWQL01000031.1 GCA_003670825.1 Planctomycetota bacterium | reverse complement strand
CGGCGTCGGCGAGCCGGCTGCGGAAGGACCAGCGAAGTGAGAGGCCGTCGAGCAGCGCGGCGATCTCAGCTGATCGTTCGACGTGTCGCGGCACGATCACCAGCCGCAGCCCGGGGTGCCGATCGCGGGCCGCGAGGTAGGCCAGGGCCGCGAGCCGCTCCTCCGGCTCCTGCGTGCTGCCGGCAAGAAACACGACGTCATCGGCGGCGAACCCTGCGAGCCCTCGCAGCCGCTCGACGTCAGCCGCCCGGCGATCCCCCCGCACCCCGTCGAACTTCATCGAGCCGGTGACGGTGACGGCGGCCGCGCCCAAGCACGTAAACCGGTCGGCATCGGCCTGCGACCGGGCGATGACCAGCGAGATTGCAGCCAGCATCCGACGGACGACTGGTCGGATCCGCGCGTAGCCCGCCGCGCTCGGCTCGCTCATCCGTCCGTTCGCCACCAGGATCGGGATGGCCCTGCGGTGCGTGAGCCGCAGGAGGTTTGGCCAGAGCTCGAGCTCGCCGAGGACGAGGAGGTCGGGCCCAACACGGTCGAGCACGCGATCGACCGCCCAGGTGAAGTCGAGCGGGCAGGGAAACGCATGTTCTGTGCCGAAGCGGGTGGCCGCGACCTCGAGGCCCGTGGTCGTGGAGCTCGAGATCACGCAGTCGATCGCCCGACCATCGGCCTCCGCCTGCCGGCGGAGTTCGGCGGCCAGCACGGCCAGGAGCTGCACCTCGCCGACGCTCACGCCGTGCAGCCAGATCCGGGTCGCGCCGGTGGGCTTAGCCGCGACGGTGACTCCCCCGGTGAGCCGCGTCCACGGCGCCGCCACCGGGCGGGCTCCCGAGAGCCGGCGCCATGCCACCCAGGGCAGCATCAGAATCGCGGCAAGCAGGTAGACCACGTTGAGCAGCATGCGGGGCCCAAGGCTCCTCGAGCGTTCGCCGACCCCTTCGCCGCTTACGTAGGCGACGCGACAGTGAAGCTGGTGGCGTTCCTCAGGGGCTTGTCCGGAAGCGGAGCCACGAACGGGTCAGTGGGGGCGGCGTCTCAACCCGCCACCACGCCGCTCGACTTGCCGCAGCAGTTCTTGAACTTCCGGCCGCTACCGCAGGGGCAAGGGTCGTTGCGGCCCACCTTGTGCCCGACGTTGCGGATCGGCTCGACCGAACTGGCCTCGCCCCGCAGATCGCCCGGCCCCCCGGCCTGCTGCGGATCGCCGGGAAGCGGAGCGAGTGCTGCCGTCGAGGCATCGGCATGGATCGCGGCCGTCTCGTGCCAGGTGCTCCGCAGGGCGTCTTCCTCGACCTGCTCGATGCGGTAGACGATGTCGACAACCCGCTCATCGATGCCCTTCCACATGAGGTCGAAGGTCCGCATGCCTTCCCGCTTGTACTCCACCTTCGGGTCGACCTGGGCGTAGCCGCGGAGGCCCACGCTGCTCCGCAGGTGGTCCATCGCCAGGAGATGGTCCTTCCAGGCGTTGTCGAGGATCTGGAGGAGCACCGCCCGCTCCATCCGCTTCATCTCGTCGCGTGGGGCGTTCCCCCGGGCGTGCCGCCGCCGGCTGACCTCGACGAGATTTACCCGCAGTTGGTCGAGGTCGTTTGAGGCCAAGGCCTCTTCCGGGAATGCCGGATCAAACCGCTCGCGGGCCCAGCCGAGCAGCCCCTCGCGATTGAGACGCCGCGAGCCGTCGGGCTGCTGGCCACTGAAGTGGGCCAGGCCGACGAGCACGGGATACTCGATCTCGCGGCGGGCGTAGACGTCGCGGGCCAGCTGGACCACCCGCTGCTTGAACGTGAGGGCATCGAGGCCGGCCTGCTCCAGGGCTGCGATCTCGTCGGCCGGGAGTTCTGCACCAAAGCGCCATTCCGTCCAGCCGCAGGCGCTCCGAAGGCCGAAGTCAGGGGCGAGAAACCGAGCCCCATCGGCAAGGTCGATCCGGTGAACGGCGTCTCGCGCTCTGTCCTGAAGGTGCTCGGCCACCCCGTCGCGGCCCACCTTGCGGAGTTCGCGATCGTTGACGGAGAGCTTCCAGCGGGCATTGGCGAACGACGCCAGCGCCGACCAGTTCCACTCGTCCTCATCCTCGCCGGCCGGGAGATTCTCCTCGACCGCCTCGTAGATCAGTGACTCGGCGTGGCGGACGGCCTCGTCGACGGCCAGGCGCTCCGCCTCCTCGGCCGTCATGCCGCGGAAGTCGGAGCCATCCAGTTCGCAGCCGAGCTGCCCGCCGGCCCACGTGGCAAAGGTCTGGCAGCCGTAGTCTTTATCGAGGAAGGTACCGATGTTTTGGTCGATCTGGCGGTCGACCATCTCGAGAATCATCTCCCGGCAGTCGGCATCGTCATCGGTCTGGTCGAGGATCTTCTGCCGAAAGCCATAGACCCGCTTCCGCTGCTCGTCCATCACTTCGTCGTATTCGAGGAGGTTCTTGCGGACCTCAAAGTTCCGCTCCTCCACCTTCTTCTGCGCGGCCTCGACGCGGCGGGTCACCATCCGGCTCTCGATCGCCTCACCGTCTTGCATGCCGAGTCGCGTGAGCACGTTCTTCACCCACTCGCCGGCGAAGATCCGCATCAGGTCGTCTTCGAGCGAGAGGAAGAAGCGGCTAGAGCCCGGATCCCCCTGGCGGCCGCAGCGGCCGCGGAGCTGCAGATCGATCCGCCGCGCCTCGTGCCGCTCGGTGCCGATGATCTGCAGGCCCCCCATGCCGCGGACGGCCTCGCCTTCGGTCTTCATGTTCTCGCGGGTGGAAATCTCGGCGACGATTGCCTCCCACTCGGCCCTGGGAACGTCGAGCCGTGTGGGGTAGGTATCTTGGAGCTTGGCCCAGGCCAGGGTGTCGGGGTTGCCGCCGAGGATGATGTCGGTGCCGCGGCCTGCCATGTTGGTGGCGATCGTGACGGCGGCCATCCGGCCGGCCTGAGCCACGATCTCGGCCTCCCGCTTGTGGTGCTTGGCGTTGAGCACCTGGTGGTCCACGCCCCGCTTCTCCAGGAGCGACGAGAGCCGTTCGCTCTTCTCGATCGAGACGGTGCCGACGAGCACGGGCAGCCCCTTTCGCTGAATCTCCTTGATCTTCGCGCTGGGAATCCGTTCGCTGGTCCGCTCCCCCTTGGGCTCGAACTCGATCTCGCCATCGAGATCCCGGGTGATCCGCCCCAGCTTCCAGGTGCCGTCGGTGAGGGCGACGGTGTCCCAGCGGTTGATCCGCTCCACTTCGTCGGCCACCGCGACCCACTTCTCCCGCTCCGTGCGGTAGATCACGTCGGGATGATTGATTCGCTTCATGCCGCGGTTGGCCGGGATCGCGATCACGTCGAGCTTGTAGATCTTCCAGAACTCGGTCGCCTCGGTCATGGCGGTGCCCGTCATGCCGCCGACCTTCCGGTAGAGCTTGAAAAAGTTCTGGAGCGTGACGGTGGCGAGCGTCTGCGACTCCTCCTTGATTCGCACCCCTTCCTTGGCCTCGACGGCCTGGTGGAGGCCGTCGGACCACTGCCGGCCCGGCATCAGGCGGCCGGTGAACTCGTCGACGATCACCACCTCCCCCTGCTGAACCACGTAGTTGACGTCCCGCTTGTAGAGGTGGTGGGCCTTGAGCGAGTTGTCGATGAGGTGTGGCCACTCCATGTTGCCGGCCGTGTAGAAGCTCTCGACGCCGGCGATTTTCTCCGCGAGCCGCACCCCCTCCTCGGTCAGGGCGACAGTGTGCTCCTTCTCCTTGATCTCGAAGTGCTGCTCGGCCAGCAGTTGCCTGGAGATCTGATCGGCCCGCGCGTACTTCGTGACATCGTCATGGGCTGGGCCGGAGATGATCAGCGGCGTCCGCGCCTCGTCGATGAGGATGTTGTCGACCTCGTCGACGATCGCGTAGTTGAGCGGCCCCTGAGCCTGTTGCATGTGCTTCGCGAAGCGGTCGTCGCCCCGCGCAGCCGTCCGCATGTTGTCGCGGAGATAGTCAAACCCGAACTCGTTGTTGGTGCCATACGTGATGTCACAGTCGTAGGATTTCTGACGCTCTCCCGACTCCATGCCCGACTGGATCGTGCCCACGGTCAGGCCGAGGCCCAGGTAGAGCGGCCCCATCCACTCCATGTCGCGGCGGGCAAGATAGTCGTTCACGGTGACGACGTGCACGCCCTTGCCGTCGAGCGCGTTGAGATAGGCGGGCAGGGTGGCGACCAGCGTCTTGCCCTCGCCGGTGATCATCTCGGCGATCGCCCCGGAGTGGAGCACCATGCCGCCGATCAACTGCACGTCGTAGTGCCGCATGCCGAGAAAGCGGCGCCCCCCTTCGCGGCAGACGGCGAAGGCCTCCACGAGGAGGTCGTCGAGTGTCTCGCCGGCCGCCAACCGCCTCCGGAAGTCCGCCGTCTGGCCGCGGAGTTCCGCGTCGCTCATCGCCTCGTACGTCGGCTCCAGGGAGTTGATCGCCTCGATCTTGGGTTCCATCCGACGGAGGTAACGGGCGTTGGACGAGCCGAACAGGCCGGTGAGGAATCGCTCCAGCCGGGTGCCGGCTCCGGCGGCGCCGTTCGAGACCGCATCCCAGAGGCGTTCGAGGATTTCCATAAGTAAGTGAGGGCCAGAGAGAAAGGGTTTGCGGGCCGGAGGGTGGGCCGGCCTGGGCGGGGCAGGAAGCCGGCGGCCGTGGGCCGCCGGGGGCAGAAATGCAGGACAACCCCTGATTCTCGCGGGAAAGGTAGGAGGTGGTCAAGGTGAGCGGTCGAGACGGTCGGCGAAGTCCCGGAGGAAGTCGCGTCGCCAGCGACCCACGGTCTTTGCCCCTTGGTGGGGTCCCTCGGCGACCGCCGGATCAGGGTCGTCGGTCCACCCGTTCGGGAAGCGGGCTGACCGATCGCCAGACATTCGCTACGGCCAGCCCCTCGCGGCCGATCGGAGCACACGAAAAGCGCTCCCGTCCCGGATTTTCTCCGGATTTTCTGGTGTGATTCAGGCTCGCTTGCGACGCCGCCACATCGAGAAGCCGCCGCAGGCAAGCCCACCCGCTGCCATCACCCACGTCGATGGCTCGGGCACGATAACCGTACTTGCGAGACGAAAGCCGACGAAGTCTTGCTCGTCCGACGTGACGGCCGTGAGCCTGCCGGCGGACGACACGCTGAGCGCGAAGTCGTTCCATTCGCCGCCCCGGAGCCCACGAGACGAGCCGGCGGTACCCGTGAGGTCGTTCCATTCCCACACGTTCCCGCTCTGGTCGAACGAGCCGTAGAAACTCCCACTCGCCGAGAACGCCCCGACGTCCGTCAGGTAGTTCTGGGTTGCCGAAAAAGTTCCCGACTGCGTCACCGAATACCCGCTGCCGGTGTAGTAGTTCGCCTGATTGGACCCGCTGCCGATGACGTTGCCCGGGGCCGTGTCGCTCTGCGTGGCGTAGGTGTAGTAGCCGCCCGATCCGGAGTTCAACAGCGGCGAGTAATAGGCCGCCTTGTACCACTCGCTCTCATTCGGAATGAAAAACGTCGGTAGAGCACTCGTATTCGGGTTCGTCACGTTCTTGGCCGGAGCAGTGCCGCTCGTCGCCCCGTTCACGTTGTAGGCACCATTCTCGGTCGTCGTGCTGCTCTGGGCTCCCGTCGGCTGGCCGTTTGCCATCCAGTTGGCAAACCTCGCCGAATCGAACCAGCTCACGTACGTGATCGGGCGGTTGGCACTGTTGCCGCCGTTGTTGATCACGCTGTAGGTGTACGAGCCTGAAGAGCCGGTCTGTGTAATGCCCGCCACGTTGAGGTCCGTTGCCATGCTCCCGTTGTAGAGCGAGTAGGTGTCGGTCGCGGCCACGGCATTCAGGAACGCCGCGTACTGACCAATCGTCACGTCGTACGTGCCGATCGCGTAGTCGTAGGCCACGCCGCCGTAGAGATTCCCGGTAGCCGGGTCGTTGGCGTTGCCAGCGTTCCCGACCGGCACGAGGTCGATCGTGACGGCAGGAGCAGGAGCGGCCAGCGCTCCAAGCAGGGCCGCCGCGCCGACGACAAGAGCAACGACGCGGGGCATACGAGCGAAAGACATCACGAGCAAACTCCTTGCATAGCGACCAAGAACCGGCACTTACGCAACCGGTTCTACAGTCACCTCGCTCGCCCAGAAGCCACAAAAACCAAAAAGGGACGAATCGGGCATGGGCAGGGACGAATCGGGCGCGCTTGGGACGAATCGGGCACGGGCTGGGACGAATCAGCGGCGATCATTGGCCGGTTATGCGCGCCGACTGACAATTACTGGAATCGCTGAAAATCGGCCGAAGGAGGTCATGAGCTCTTCTCCTTGAGAAACTTTGGGGAACTGTAAACAACTGTCGTGTGGAAAACGTGGACCATCGCAAGCAACGCGGCTGGCAAGACTTTTTGTCCCCTCCCCAACTTTTTTTTAAACGCTAGTTCTGACGCTACAGCGTTTGTGGTTCGCGTTAATGCGAATTCCAGGAAATGAGACGAATCTGACCTGCCCTCATGAATGAAACCAGGCTCTATCACCAGGGTAAACCTGCCAAGGGATCGTCCCTGTCCGCTTGGTGAGGCGTAGCCGAACCGAGCGGACAGGGACGGCTGTTGACGGCGGTTGAAAACGCCTCCGGACGGCCGAAACGCCCAATCTCGCTGCTCAAGGGCAGTCCGTCAGCCGGAAGACCGTTGCAGAAGTGCCATTGACCGCGCTATCCTTTCAGGGAGCGCCGACCGGGACCGCGCGATAGACGGCGACCTCGCTTGAGTTGATGGCCTGCGTCATCGTGTACGTCGAGCCGGAAGAGATCTTGACCGTCCACTTCTGAGCCGCTTTGGCAGCGTTGGCATTGATTTTGGAGTCGGGCACCGCGGCCATGGAACTGTAGCGGTAGAGGTTGTAGGTGACGCCCGGCTTGAGACCCGAGACCGTGATCGTCAGCGTCACCGGCTTGGCGGCGGGCCGGGCGTTGGAGTTGTTGACCATCGCGGGCGACTCGGCGTTAACGCTCGTGGTCAAACGCACCGGCACTGTCTCCCGGCTGAGATCGATGACGCCAGTGATGGCGATGCCGTAGTCGGGGCCATTCTTCAGCGAATACACCGCCGCCGTCTTGGCGTTGGACTGCTGACGCGTTTTTGCGAAGGCGCCAAACGAACAACTGAACACATTCTGTGGCTGGCCGTTCGGGGTGCCGGTCCAGAGGCCGTTGTCGTTGAACGTGATGATGTCGTCGGCATAGTAAACCGCCGGGCCGGTCAGTGGACGGGTCGACGTGATCCCGGTGGCAACCACGATGTGGTCGTACTCAGCGTCTCCGGCGTTCGGGTTCGTCGTTCCATAGAACCGGGATTGGTTCATGAACACACCCATCACCACCGGGTAGCCGGCGATCACATTCGACTTGACCCAGGTGAGAAACGCGGTGCTTGATGGACTGGTAGCGGTGTTGAATGGCGTGGCGGCAAGGTGCATCGCCTTGGCCGCAGCGACGTCATTGACGCCGAGCAGGAGTTGGGACGTACTCCGGCTCTGCGCGGCGTTGTTGCTCGCGATGGCGCGGGCGTCGTACTGCGAGAGGTACTGGCCGTAGGCGAGACCGGCGCTGATGAACGAGGCCTCGCCGCAATAGCCGTAGTTCGCGTTCCACTGGATGCGCGGCGGGAGCGGGTTCAAGACACTGTAGGTGGCTGCGGCCGCTGGCGGTCGCCCCGGGAGAGACACGACAGAAGGCTCTGCCCGTGGACCGACTATTTCGCCGCTCCTGAGCGCGTTGCCGAGGGTCGCCATCAGGTCCACGGCAAGCAGCCGACGTGGCTCCAGGTGCTCCGCTCCGAGCACCGATCGCCCGACCCGCTTCGACGTGTTCCTGCGTGGCATGGCATGCCTCCCAATGACGAGGAGGTGCCGAATGCGACCTCCCCCAAAGACGGCACAAGTATCAGCGTTCGGAGTGTCCCCGCCAAGGGCGAACCGCCGACCGACCTATGAAACCATGGTCTTCAGCAGACTTCGTAGGCAGAAGGATCGGCTTTCACCCCGCGGGGCTCTGCCTCGAACCCCTAGGTTTGAGAGCCATGGCACAGGCATCAGCCTGAGTCTGTGGGCGTGTGGCTGAGACGTTGGCAGGGATACCGCCGAACCGACAGCGGCAAGGTCGGGCAATGGGCTGCCGCTTCGCGGCAGCAGCCTGCATGCGGCAGCGTGCCGCCGCTTGGAAGCACCGCCCTGCCGGGCGGACCAATGAGAGAAATGTTGACGGCGGTTGCCAACAAGAGTGCGTTTTCACCGTTTCGTGCAAGGTGTGCACTCGGAAACGGGGAAATGACCTGGCAACACAACTCGTTGTGAATTCCTCTCAGCCCACGCGACGCCATCTGGACCGACGCCGAGATCAAGTCGTGCTGCAGGCTGGCGTCGCTCTTGGACGTGCCGCTGATTCAGGCTTCGCAGAACGTCGTACCCGCGGCTGTCGCTGCGGGCGACAAGATCGACGGGTTACGACAGTGGGCCTCCGGTCGGTGCCTGTCGGCCGATCGAGCGGGTGTGTATTCGAGGGCGGAAGTAGGTACAGGAAGGGTGCGGAGGGTGGTGCGGGCGGCATGAGGCAGCCGTGAAAACACAAAGGGGAGTAGGCCCGTGATGGCGACCTGCTCCCCTCTCGTTGGAATCAGATTGGTGTCGCGGCGTCAGGCCCGCTTGCGACGGCGCCTCACGAGATAGCCGCCGCAGGCCAGGCCGGCGAGGGCCATGGCGCAGGTGGAGGGCTCGGGCACGGCAACCGGACTTGCTAGACGAAAACCGATGTTGTTGCCCTCGAACGACGGGTCGTTCGTGGCCCTGATGGAGGACGACACGGAGGACGCGTCGCTGAACCAGGAGCCGCCCCGCACCCCGCGAGACGAGTCGGCAGCACCCGTGAGGTCGTTCCATTCCCGTAAGTTCCCGCTCATGTCAAAAGCCCCATATGCGCTCTCACCGCCGTTGGTGCCCACGGTTGCGTCCCTGAAGCCAGCGACACCACGATCGCGGCCATGGCCGACGACTTCGAGGAGCGGTTCCGGCAGCAGCACGCGGAGCCGTTCCGGCCAGGCGTCACACCGAAGGCTTGGACCGACCTCGGGGTCGCCTACCTGCGTTTCAGCGACGAGAACTCCAACCCGCGGTCGCTCGACCAGCAACTTCTCAACGTCCTGAATCGTGCCCGACGGGACGGCGTCTTCGTGCCGTGGTGTTTCGTCCTCGCCGACGCCGCCGTCAGCGGCACACTCGCCTGCCGACGCGGCTACACGATCGCCAAGTGAATCGTCGAGCGCCGAGACGAGTTTGGGGTGTCGTGGTTCCTGATCGACGAACTCTCCCGCATGAGCCGCAACACGATCGAGTTGTTGCAGCACGGGGAACTCGCCGAATCGACCGGCGTCCGAGTCGTCGGAGCCAGCGACGGCTACGACAGCGCCAACCCACAGTCCTCGCTCCTCCTGCCGGTTCTCGGCTCGATGAACGAAGCATTTATCACCCAGCTGCGATCCAAGGTGAAGCGCGGCATGGACGACGCCTTCCGCCGTGGCGACAACATCTCGCCGCCCGGCGTCGGCTACCGGCTCGTGGACGTGAAGGACGCCAACGGCAACCTCGTGATCACCCGCAAGAATACGATTGAGAAGGCTGTTGAGATCGACCCCGAGGCGGCCGAGTGGACGCAGCGGGGTGCCGAGATGATCGCCTACGAGGGCAGCAGCGCCATCGACGTGGCGAGGCTCTTCAACGAGCACAAGGTGGGCGGCAAGCAGACGTGGTCGGACTGCCGGGTACGGCAGCACTACGGCCGTGAGAAACTCGTCGGCAAGGATGTATTCCACAAGACCAAGCAGGTGACCGACCGCCGCACGGGCAAGAAGAAGGTCATCCAGTTGCCGGAGTCGGAATGGATTTGGCGGGACGTCCCGCACCTGCGGATCCTGTCGGATGAGCTGGCAGAGGCCGTGAAACAGAAACTCGGCCGGGGCAGCGAGTCCTTTGGTCGCAAGGCCAAGGATCCACGGAAAAAAGTCCACCGTGTGGACCTCTACCCGAAGGTGCTCATTCGGCCGATCTGCGGCTGCTGCGGCCACCCGATGATCCTCGGTCGCTCGGTCGGGAAGTAT
>QWQL01000006.1 GCA_003670825.1 Planctomycetota bacterium | reverse complement strand
GGCCACGGGCATTCCGTTCGAGCAACTCGCCGACTTCATGGCCGGCGGCCAGCTGGCGTCCGACGCCCTCGATCGCCTTGCCACGGCCGCCCACTGCGAGCTTGTGCCGCGAGGGGCACCTCAGCCGAGCAGGAGGTAAACCGATGACGAAGGGTGCCAAATACACGAAATTCGTGGAGTGGTCGGAAGCTTCGTTCGAAGCGGCCGCTCAGATCCGCGGGCGGTTGATCAGCCGCAGGCCCGCGATCAGTACGATCGCGCCGAATGTGGCCGTCACGAGGCTGCCGATGAGGCCCGTAGCGGCAAGCCCGAGCAGGCCGAACAAAAACCCGCCCAGGATCGCGCCGATCACGCCCATAATCAGATCGGTGACGAGGCCGGGAACGAGCGTGACTTCCACCATCCTACCCTCGGGCCCACACGGCAAACCATGACGGACCGGCAGGCTCCCCGGGGCTACACTCGTCGTTCATGGAGACTTTCCGCCTGCTCCTCTTCACGACGCTCTGGACCGCGATCTGGGCCGCGCCGCTGCCGAAGCTCTCCCGCCGCGTGGAGCTCGTGGCCGGGCTGATCCCGTTTGCCGCCTTCGGTCTGCGGGTGTTTGGGGCCTGTTTCATCGGAGTGCCGGCTGACGATCCCGTGCGGATGGCGGTGGCGCCGCTCGTTGACTGGATCAACGGCGCCTCAAGCCCGGTGCCGTTTCAGTGGGTGCTCGACGTCACCGTGGCCATCGGGCTCGTGTGGTTTGCGTCGATCGCCAACATCTCACGCCGCTGGCGGCTGGTCACGATCTGGGTCATGCCCGCCGTGGCCCTCGCAAGCTTCGCGATCGGGTGGTCGTAGGCCGGCCAGCTCGCAGCGGCTCGTCACGCCGTCGCATCGCCGTTGTCGGCAGTGCAGGCCTAGGCGCCAAGAATATACGCCCGTACACTACTCGCACGCTTTGCTTGAATACTGCAACAGAATGCAGTACGCTTGAGGATGTCGTTGCCATGCGATGGACGCAGGTTGTCTGGGACCCCACGCCAGGCGGCAACGTCGCGCATGTCGAGGAACACGGCCTGACCACAGACGAGGTCGACCATGTTTTGCAACATCACGATAGGCGTGCAGTGAGCAAGAGTAGTGGCCGAGGTTGCGTTTTCGGCCATGTTCCGGATGGCCGATACATCATCGTTGTATTCGAAGAAAACGGACACGTTGTCGTGCCCGTTACGGCGTACGAGATATCCGAGCCCTGACGGGTGCAATCGACAATGCCCTCCAAGCTCCAGCATGTGAACCGACGGCTGACCGCTCGCGAGCGGGCCCGGCACGCGAAGGTGCGCGACGCGATCATGCGAGAGATTCCACCAAAGCGCATGCCTGCCGACGGTCGGGGAGGGGTTGCAGGGCAAATCCGGGCGGAGCGGGAGGCGCGGCAGCTGACCTGGTATGCCCTCGCGAAAATGGCGGGGATTCCCAATCAGGCGACGATCCGCGCAATCGAACAGGGTAAGGACGTGCGGCTATCAAACGTCGAGCGGGTCGCCCGCGCCTTGGGCCTTACGCTCGAGCTCGTCCGCTGAAGTGTTGTTTCACTCGATCGCGGCCACGAGGGCTGCGTAGACTCGCCGCATCTCGTTCTTCGTGAATCGCGTGGCCAAAAGCCGCATCACAGCCGCCTTGTCGGCCGGAAACGACAGGCCCTCTGCTTGAATCGCCTCGTAGGCAGCGACGACCCGCCCGCGGAAGTCGAGTTCCGCCCGCACGGTATCGAAGGAAAGCTCGTCCGCCGGCCGAAGGTGCCATTGCGGAGAACCGGATGCAGCCGGAGTTGGACTCGGACACGATCGACTCCACAGCCTCTGGCGGCATTCCATGCGACGGTGCGGACGGTCCGCGAGAAGATCGGTTTCAAGGCCAGTCTGCGGCGACGACAAAAAATCCGGCCTTGGGCGTGGATAGGAAGCTCCTCGTCGCCTTCACGATCGGCGACCGCGAGGCCGCACCATCCCGCCACGCGAAACCTTTTCCAGATCAGTTCGTTCAAGGTATACACCGCAGTTATTGCGTCTGTCGCGTTCATTTTTCATGTCGTGCCACGTTCTGGGAGATGCCCTGATGCACTCGAGGTGTGGGATCGTTTCGTTTGCTTCTTTCGCGGACGTGCTTCTTGCGTGTCTCGTGGCCTGTAGCTGGGCGGCCACCGCCAGCGCCGCCCCGAACGTGATCATCTTCTACGCCGACGATCTCGGCTGGGGCGAACTCGGCTGCCAAGGCAGCAAGGACATTCCCACTCCGCACATCGATTCGCTTGCCGCCAACGGCATCCGCTGCACGCAGGGCTACGTCGCCGCCACTTATTGCAGCCCATCGCGGGCCGGACTCATGACCGGCCGCTACCCGACGCGGTTTGGCCACGAGTTCAACGCCATCGCCGGAGCAAAGAGCGGAACCGGCCTTTCGCTTCGCGAGACCACGCTACCAAGCCGACTCAGGTCGCTCGGCTACGACACGGTCTGCATCGGCAAGTGGCACCTCGGCCACGGCCCCGAGTATCGGCCGACGGCCCGCGGCTTCGATGAGTTTTACGGCACACTCGCCAACACCCCCTTCTTCCATCCCTCGGATTTCATCGACTCGCGGAAGTCGCCCGACGTCGTGAAGGTCGATGACCCCGCCTTCTACACGACTGATGCCTATGCCGAGCGGGCCGTCAACTGGCTCAAGGAACGCAAGCAGGATCCGTGGTTCCTCTACCTCCCCTTTAACGCCCAGCACGCTCCACTTGAGGCACCGCAGGCATACCTCGATCGGTTTCCCACCATCACCGATCCAAAGCGAAAACTGTTCGCGGCCATGCTCTCCGCGATGGACGACGCCGTGGGACGGGTGCTGGCCACGGTGCGAGACCGCGGTCAGGAGGAGAACACGCTCATCTTCTTCATCGCCGACAACGGCGGGCCCACGCAGAGCACGACATCGCGGAATGGCCCACTTCGCGGATACAAGATGAATACCTACGAGGGCGGCCCACGCGTGCCGTTCCTCGTGCAGTGGAAGGGACGGCTGCCGGCGGGCCAGACCTACGATATGCCCGTCATGAACCTCGACGTGACGCCGACGATTCTCGCGGCCACCGGCCATCCAATCGACGCCGCGGCACACCTCGACGGCGTCGATCTCGTGCCGGTCCTCTCGGGAAAGGCGGAGGGGCGGCCGCACGAGACGATATTCTGGCGGTTCGGCCAACAGTGGGCCGTACGCAACGGTGACTGGAAGCTCGTTGTGTCGAAGGGAGGGAGCGGCAGGCCGGAACTCTACGATCTCGCCGCCGACGTCGGGGAACAGCAGGATCACGCGGCGAGCGAGCCGGGCCGGGTGGCCGAGTTGCAGAAGCTCTACGACGGCTGGAATGCGGAACAAGCGGAGCCGACCGTTCGTGACTCCAAGCCAAAGAAGCAGGAACGGAAAAAGAAACAACGCGAGGAGGAGAAGCAGCAACGCAAGAAGGAACAACGCGAAAAAGCTGCCGGGGCGGCGGCTGAATCTGCCTCCTAAACCAGCCGGGCCGCTGGCCGTCGCCGCCAACGTCGACAGCCCGGCCAGCCGTTGGAGCCGAAGTATCGGAAAATCGCAACCGAGGTGGACCGCCTGAGGGAGGCAGGGGAGGGTTTCGACCGGCTGCAAGATTGCCGGGGCATGTCGTACGACTTAGACTCGTTGAGTCATGCGACTGTCGATTCTACTGCTCGTGGCTGCCCATCTGCTTCTCCGCGGAGTTGCGGCGCCCCATGCGCAAGAGATGCATCCCGAGGCTCTGGGGCAATCCAGTCGGCCGCATATCCATCTCTCCGGTCATGGGCACCAACGTTGCCATGACCATCGCCATCACCATGCTGGCAATGGCGTCCCTGGAAGCCATGGCCACGGCCATCATCAGCAGACGAGCGATCATCTCGTAGCCAGAACCCCAGTTCATGAGCCAGCCCTCGATCATGATCACGATGCCGTCTATCTCGATGACGACGGACTGACTCTTGTGACCGGAGAACGCGTCTCGCCGCGGTATACGGCCGCCGACTGGTTCACCGCGTCGGCCTGCGGCACCGAGATCACAGCCCCTGCCCTCCGGGCACAGCCGCGCCGAGTGCGACCGCCCGGCGACGGCGCTCCCTCGATTCACACGCTCTTGCCGCACGTGCTTCGCATCTGATTGCGAAGCCTTCTTTCGGTGCGCCGGCACGGAGGCGATCTGCTCCGTGGCCGCGGTGACGGTCCGCCTCGGCCCGGCTTCTTCTCGTCCGTGATTCCTTCATCCGTTTCATGATGCGCCCGACCTCTCTTCACCTGAGTGTTCCATGTTCAACGCGTTCGTTCGCTTCGTCCGCGGGTTGCTCATGCTTGCCATGCTCGGTGGCTTGATCGCGGCTGCTGCGTGGTATCGAGATCTGTGGCTGCCTTTGCTGCAACAACCGGCCGGCGATCACTCCGCTGTTGCCGCGGGCGAGGAAGCACCGATCTCGGAGGCGAAGGTGCTCGAACTGAGCCCGCAGGCTCGGCAAAACCTCAAGCTGGTCTCACGCCCCGCGAAGCTCTCGAACTACTGGCGAGCGGTCATCGTGCCAGGCGAAATCACGGACCGGCCAGGGTTGTCGGACAGGGGGGTGACCTCGCCGGCCGTGGGCGTCGTGACGCAGGTCCATGCCTTCGCGGGCGACACGGTTCGGCCCGGTGACCGGCTCTTCACCCTGCGGCTGGTGAGCGAGTACATCCACAACACGCAGTCAGAGCTCTTCAAGGTTACCCGCGACATCGAGCTGGAGACGGAGAAGCGCCAGCGGCTTG
Organism: Planctomycetota bacterium; assembly: GCA_003670825.1. GTDB lineage: Bacteria > Planctomycetota > Planctomycetia > Pirellulales > UBA1268 > QWPN01. The sequence goes on along the minus strand of QWQL01000006.1, from coordinate 5,277 downwards.
CCCAGATCGGCGAAGGCGCGATTCCGCAGGTGCGAATCATCGAGGTCGACCAGCAACTCCGTCGGCTGCAGGCAGCAAGCGAAAGTTACCGGCAGGACCTGCTCACCCGGGGCTTGAGCCTCGATCAGATCGCGGAGGTGGCGGCCGGCAAGTTCGTTGCCACGGTGGACGTCGTCGCGCCGCCGCCCCTCGCCCTTCCGCCGTCGGTGACGGTGGTCGCATCACCCGCGGCGGCGAACGCTTCCGACATCGTGTACGAGGTTCAGGAACTCAAGGTGGATCTCGGCACGCAGGTGCAGGCGGGCCAACTGCTCGGCGTGCTCTCGAACCACGGCCTGCTCTACATCGTCGGGCACGCCTTCAAGCGTGAGGCATCGTCACTGGAGCGGGCCGCTCGGGAGCACTGGCCGATCCGGGTCGAGTTTGCTGAAGACGATGCGGCGTCGTGGCCAGCTCTCGACCAGACGTTCGAGATCCGGCATCTCTCCAATACCGTCGATCTCACGAGTCGGACATTTGATTTCTTCGTGCCGCTGACCAACCAGTCCCGCTCATACACGAAGGACGGCAAGACGTTCGTCGTCTGGCGGTATCGACCCGGCCAGCGGGTGCGGCTGCACGTGCCTGTGGAAGAACTCAAGGAGGCGATCGTGCTGCCGGCCGCGGCGGTCGTGCGAGAAGGGCCAGAGGCCTACGTCTTCCGACAGAACGGCGACCTGTTCGACCGCCGGCCCGTCCGAGTGCTGCACGAAGATCGGCTGAACATTGTCATCGCGAACGATGGCAGCGTCGCGCCGGGATGGTATCTCGCACAAGGGTCGGCGGCATCGCTCAACCGGGTGCTCAAGGCGCAGTCCGCCAGCGGCACTCCGGTGGGCGTCCACGTCCATGCCGACGGCACCGTTCACGGTGCGCACTAGGGCCACACCATGCTCAACGCTGTTATTCGTTTTGCCCTGCGATACCGCCTGCTCGTGGTGGTGGCGAGCCTCGTGCTGCTCTTCTACGGCAGCTACCTGGCGACGCTCATGCCTATCGACGTGTTTCCCGATCTCGATCGCCCCCGGGTCGTGATCATCACCGAGTGCCCCGGGCTGGCGGCCGAAGAGGTGGAAACGCTCATCACGCAGCCGATCGAAATCGCCTTGCTCGGGGCGAATGGTGTGGAGGCGGTGCGGAGCCAATCCACGGCGGGACTCAACGTGATCTACGTCGAGTTCAACTGGGATGTCGAGGTGCGCGCCGCACGGCAGACCGTGCAGGAGCGGCTGACGACGATCGCCGGCATCCTCCCCGAGGGCATTCGCCCGCAGATGACGCCCACGGCCTCGATCATGGGTCAGATCGTGATCGCCGGCATGTACCGCCAGTCGGGCCCGGGGGGCGGCGATCTCGCCGTCATCCCGGGGACGCCTTACCTCGCCGAGTTTTCCGGCGACGGCGGAGAGCCCTTGGTGCAGGCGTGGAAGGTCATCGACCGCCATCGCCCCGCCACGTGGGAGAGAGTTCCGGTCGAGAACACGCGGTGGATCACACGCACAGTATCCCCAGATGACAGCGGCCAGGCGGAAACATCGCGTGCAGCGACGCTCACGGTCGCCGGCCGCGACCACGACGTGGTGTTGCCCACGAAGCTCCAGCAGTCGATGAACCTGCGCACCACCGCCGACTGGGTCGTGCGGCCCCGCCTCCTGAAAATCCCCGGCGTGGCCGAGGTGTTCATCCAGGGGGGCGACCGCAAGCAGTACCAGATCCTCGCCGACCCCGCGGCCATGCTCGAATACGGCGTATCGCTGCAGATGGTCGAGCAGGCCCTGCGCGACAGCAACATCAACTCGAGCGGCGGGTTCGCCGTCCAAGGCGAGCAGGAGCGACCGATCCGGGTGTTGGGACGGCTCGGCCCCGACTCGGCCCGCGTCCTCGAGGATCTCCGCAAGGTGCCGGTTGTGGTCCACCCCAAGCGCACGGTCCTTCTGGGGCAGGTGGCCGATGTCGTGGAGGGCCCGCAGTTCAAACGCGGCGACGGTGCCATCAACGGCGTGCCCGGCGTCGTGTTCACGATCGCCAAGCAGCCCCAGATCGACACCCGCGCCCTCACCGACCGGATCACCGAGGCGTTTTGGGAGGTGGAGGCCGCCCTGCCGGCCGACGTCGTTGTGAACTCGGAGCTCTTCCGGCTCAAGACCTTCATCGACCGGGGGATCTTCAACGTCGGCGAAGCACTCGTGATTGGAGCAGTGCTCGTGCTGATCGTGCTGTTTCTCTTTCTGATGAACCTCCGCACTACGTTCATCACGCTCACGGCCATCCCGCTGTCGCTGGTCATCACGACGCTCGTCTTTCGGATCGCCGGGATGCTGACCGGCACGCATCTCTCCATCAACGTTATGACGCTCGGCGGCATCGCGGTCGCCATGGGTGAACTCGTGGACGACGCCATCGTGGACGTGGAGAACATCTTCCGACGGCTCAAGGAGAACAATGCCCTCCCCGAGCCACGGCCTGCCCTCCGCGTCGTCTACGACGCCAGCCGCGAGGTCCGCAGTGCTATCGTCTTCGGCACCGCCGTCGTGATCCTCGTGTTCCTACCACTGTTCGCGCTGTCGGGCGTCGAGGGCCGCCTGTTTGCGCCGCTCGGCGTGGCCTACATCGTGTCGATCCTCGCTTCGCTGCTCGTGTCACTGACCGTGACGCCTGTGCTGTCGTACTACCTGCTGCCGCAATCGCCGGCCGTCCACCACGAACAGGACGGGCTGCTCCTGCGGATCCTGAAGTCACTGGCCACGCCGCTGATCCGGTTCAGCATGGCGGTGCCCGGCCTGCTCCTCGTAGCGACGTGGCTGTGCGTGGCGTTTGCCGGCTGGGAACTTTCGCGGCTGGGCCGTGACTTCCTGCCGCCGTTCGACGAGGGCAGCGTGCAGGTGAATGTCACGCTCCCGCCGGGGTCGTCACTCGACGCCTCGAATCAGGTGTCGGCGCTCATCGACGCGAAGCTGCGGGGGCTCCAGAAGACCGACGACCAGCCAAACGGCGAAATCATTCATTTCGTGCGGCGCACAGGTCGGGCGGAAATGGATGAGCACGCGGCGCCGGTGAACACGAGTGAATACATCCTGAGCATCAATCCGCACTGCGGCCGGCACCGCGACGAGATCATCAAGGAACTGCTCGCCGAACTTGGCAGCGAGGTTCCCGGCGTCGCCATCGAGGTGGAGCAGCCGCTCGCTCACCTCATCAGCCACATGGTGTCGGGCGTTTACGCCCAGATCGCGATCAAGGTGTATGGCGATGACCTCGACGTGCTGATTCAGACCGCTGACCGGATCAAGTCGGCCATCCAGACGGTGCCGGGCGTGACCCCGCCGGTGATCGAGCCGATCCAGCAGGCGGAGGAACTGCATATCCGGCTGCGGCCCGACGACCTCGCCTTCCACGGCGTCACCCGTGAGCATGTTGCACGGATTCTCCAGACGGCGCTCCAGGGCGAGGTGGTGTCGCAGGTGCTCGAGGGGCAGCGACGCTTCGATCTTCTCGTGCGGCTCGAGGAAGGCTACCGCACCGACTACGCAAACCTCGGCCGCCTCCGGATCGATCTACCGGACGAGCGGGGGCAGATCGAGCTGCGGGAGCTCGCCGACATGAGCGAGGGCACGAGCCCCAATGCCGTGAATCGCGAAAACGCGCGCCGCCGGATTGTGGTCCGCTGCAACACCCTGGATCGCGATCTTTCGAGCGCCGTCGCCGAGATCCAGGCTCGCGTGCGGGATCGCGTCGAACTACCCGAGGGGTATTTCATCGAATACGGTGGCCAATTCGAGAGCCAACAGCGTGCCACGACGCTGATCGTCGTCCTCGCGGGGCTGTCGGTGGCCGGGATGTTTGTCGTGCTGATGATTCTCTACCCATCGATACGGATCGTGCTTCAGTTGCTCAATGCTTTACCCACCGCCTTCATTGGCGGTGCCATGGCGCTTGTGATCACCCACCAGCCGCTCTCTGTGGCCAGCCTCGTGGGATTCATCTCGCTTGGCGGCATCGCCGTCCGCAACGGCATCCTGCTCGTGACGCACTACTTCCATCTGATGCAAGACGAAGGCGAGGAGTTTTCCCAGCAGATGGTGCTGCGAGGCAGTCTCGAGCGACTTGCACCGGTCCTCATGACGGCCCTGACGGCTGGCATTGGGCTCGTGCCCTTGGTGATCGGCGGCCAGGAGCCAGGACGTGAGATTCTCTATCCAGTGGCCACGGTAATTCTCGGCGGCCTTGTGACCTCGACCTTCTGTGAGTTCCTGATTCACCCGGGCCTGTTCTGGAGGTTCAGCGGCCAAGATGCCGTGCGGCTCGCCCGAGCACGCGGTGACGACGAGGAGAACCTTGCGACCAAAGACGATCGATGAAATGAGGCATCGTCGCGTGATGGTGCCGAACGTGACCTTGAGAGGGAGATGAACGCATGACTCGACCGATGGGTCTCACAGCTGTGGCGATCTTTGCCTCGGCGATCTACTCCGTGGGCTGCTCACAGGCTCCGGCACCTGCAAAAGCCCCCCCGAAGGCGGCTACGGCGAAGTCTTCAGACCATGGCCACTCGCACAATGACGATCACCACAGCCACGGTGCGGGCCCGCATGACGGCACGCTCGCCGACTGGGGTGGCGGGAAATACCACGTGGAGTTCACGGTTGACCACGATAAGAAGGAAGCCGTGATCTACGTTCTCGGCAGCGACGAGAAGACAGCGGCACCGGTGAAGACTGCCGACGGGAAACTCTTGCTCACGATCCGCGAGCCGGCGTTTCAGGTCGAGCTTGTGGCGAGGCCGCTAGCCGGCGAAGGCGACGGCAAGTCGTCGTGCTATGGCGGGACGCACGAAAGCCTCGGCATCATCCGCGAGTTTACAGGCACGATCAGTGGCGAGGTAGACGGCACGCCGTTCGCCGGCGAGTTCGCCGAGCAACCGCACGGCGATCACGACCACAAGTAGTCTGCCGCTCATCGGTGCAGGCCATTGCCCTCGCAGCAGACGCGCGAGGGCAGTGGCGGCGCCTTGGCAGGTCTACCCTGATGACAGACACTGGTTCCATTCATGGGGGCAGGTCAGTTTTCGCCGTGTTTGCCGACGATTGCGTCCCGATGCATCTCGCTGCGTGGGATGCGGTGATTCTTCAATACCCCCGACAGGGATTATCGAATCGTGCTCCGTCCCGTTAAAAACGCTGGTTTCCAAAACTGACTTCCCTAAATCCGACCCTGTTTCAGCGCAGGCCGTCGCCCTTG
>QWQL01000168.1 GCA_003670825.1 Planctomycetota bacterium | reverse complement strand
TGCCAGCCGGCACCGCGGCCCGCGGCGGCACCCGCTCGGCGAGCACCAGCCCCAGCATCACCGCCGAAAAGGCCCACAGCGCAAGGGCCGCTCCCAGCAGCCGCCAGGAAACCTGTTGGTGTGATGGGGCTGGGGCCTGCGAGAGCCCTTCCAGCGGATCGATCTGCGCCGCCTCGCGGGCCGGCCACCAAGCTGCGGCGATGGCCACGAGCGTTCCCATCAGCACGGCCAGCGGCACGATCAATGGCGCGACCACCATCTCCGAAACAGGAGCCTGCAGGGCCCGCGAAATGCTGGCAGAGATCGGCCGGGCCGCCGCCAGCCCCAGCCCGGCGCCGACCAGTGCTCCGAGCGTTCCCAGCAGGGCTGCCTCGATTGTGATGAATCCCCTGATCTGCCCGGCGCTGGCCCCGAGCACCCGCACCAGCGAGAGCGATCGTCGGCGCTCTGTGACATTCATCAGCATCGCATTGCCCACAATGAACCAGGCCATCGCCACAGTCAGGCCGGTGACGAAGTCTAGGCCCAGATCGGCGGAGTGGAGCACATCCTCCGCCATGCTCGCCCGCCCGGCTGGGATCTCTGCCACCAGCGTCTCCGGTAGCCGCCGCCCCGCCGTCTCGAGCACAGCGGGGCGGGAGGCGTTGGGCTCCAGTGCCACCCGCACCCGATCGACAAGGCCCAGAGCGTTTGACATCTGTTCGAGGGCCACAATATCGACCACCACCCCCGCACCATCGGCAAACCAGCGCAGCGAGGCGGGGTCGGCGATGCCGGTCACAGTCAGCCGGCGCACGCCACGGCGGGCGAAGAAGAGGACCTCGTCTCCGACGCTCTTGCCCAGCCCTTCGGCCAGCGCCGCGCCGAGCACCGTTTCATCGGGGCCAACGCAGGCCGTGCCGGAGGTGAGCTTGAGCAGGCCAGTTGCCGCGAGGGTTTCGGCATCCACGCCGACGGCGATTTCCCGGACCCGTTTTTCTCCCACGCGCAGCAGCGTCGGTCGGAAGAAGAGCGGCACCACTGCCCGCACGCCAGGAATGTCTGCCAGTTTCGGCAGCTCTCCCACATCGAAGCGGCCCCCGGCCCGCGCGGAGATATCGATCGAGGGGGTGCCATCGAGCACCTCGGTGAGCCGCCGATAGCCGACCCGCGAGGCATCGGCGGAAGCCCACGTCGCCACGACAGCCCCCACGGCCACAGCCACACTCAGGGCTGTGGCCAAGGCCCGGCCGGGGTGGTTGCGCCACTGGCGCACGAGGAGGTGGCGGAGACGGAAGGATTCGAAAATCATGGGGCGGGGCTTTCGGCGGCGATGCGGCTCTCGGCCCGCACACTATCTGACACGATACGACCGTCAGCCATGCGAATGGCCCGGCCGGCTGCGGCGGCGATGCCGGGATCGTGCGTGACGAGGATGACAGTCTGACCCTGCTCCTCTACCAGCCGGTGGAGCAGTTCGACGACGAGCCGCGAGTTGGCCGAATCGAGGGCCCCGGTCGGCTCGTCGGCCAGCACCAAGGCCGGGGCGGCGACCAGCGCCCGGGCAATCGCCCCACGCTGCTGTTCGCCGCCAGAGAGGGCATCGGGGGAGTGGCTGGCACGATGCGTCATCCCCACCTTTTCAAGTGCCATCCGAGCGGCAGCCGTTGCGGCCGTGCGCGCCACGCCGTCGAGCACCAGTGGCAGGGCGACATTTTCTTCCAGCGAGAGTTCCGGCAACAGGTTGTAGCGCTGGAACACAAAGCCGAGCCGGCGGCGGCGCAGAACTGCCAGCCGGGCGTCGTCGAGCGCGGCCAGATCGACTCCCTCCAGCCATACGCTGCCGGCGGTGGGCCGGGTGATCCCGCCGAGCATGTGGAGGAGCGTGCTCTTGCCCGATCCAGAACTCCCGGTGAGGGCCACGAACTCCCCCCGCTGCACCTCCAAATCGACACCCCGCACTGCCTGCACCCCGGCGGCTCCCTGCTGCGGCGGGGCGAATATCTTTTCCACATGCACGGCGCGCAGGATCGGATCGGTCAACGGTGGCGCTCCAAAGAGTGAGGGTCTTCAGCCGAATTCACGGGCAGAAGGATCGGCTTTCGCCACGCGGGGCTCTGCCTCGAACCCCGAGGTTTGAGAGCCATGGCACAGGCATCAGCCTGAGTCTGTGGGCGTGTGGCTGAGACGTTGGCAGCGATGGCGCCGACTCGACAGCGGCAAGGTCGTGCAATGGGACTGCCGCTTCGCGGCAGCAGCCTGCATGCGGCGGCGTTCCGCCGCCTGGAAGCACCGCCCTGCCGGGCGGACCAACGAGAGAAAGAAGAGCATCCTGCGGCGCTGTTCGGTAAAAGATGCGGTGGCCTACACAGCCCCTTCTCCGGAGCCACCGCAGGCTGCACCTCAAGAGTATTCTCAATCACGTCGAGTCGCTCAAGTCGTTCGTCTACGAGCGGGTCCGTAAAACATGCCGTGGAATGGGGACTGGCCAACCGTAACCTCTCGGGCATCGAGGCCATCGGCGTCGATGAGGTGCAGTGGCGAAGCGGCCATACCTACCTCACGCTCGTCTACCAGATCGACACCGTGAAGCGGCTCTTGTGGGTGGCCGAGGAGCGGACAGAGAAAAGCCTCCGGGGGTTCTTTGAGTCGCTCGCAGCGGAGGTCAAGGCAGGTATCCAGTTTGTGGCTAGCGACATGTGGAAGCCCTACCTCAAGGTGATCGCCGAGCAGATCTCGGCCGCCCTGCACGTGCTCGATCGCTTCCACATCATGCGGAACATGAACGTGGCGATCGACGAGGTGCGTCGCGCCGAGGCGGCCCAGATGTAGCAAGACGGCTACGAGCCGATCCTGACGAAGTCCCGTTGGTGTCTGCTCAAGCGGCGGGAAAATCTCACCGACAACCAGGAGATCAAGCTCAAGGAACTCCTTGGGTACAACCTCAAGAGCGTCCGAGCTCATCTGGTCCGCGAGCTGTTCCAAGAGTTCTGGGACTTCTTGAGTCCGACGTGGGCCAGGAAATTCCTTGACACATGGTGCACCAGCGTCATGCGGAGCAAGCTGGAGCCGATGAAGAAGGTCGCCAAGAGCCTGCGGCGTCATCGGCATCTGATCCTCAACTGGTTCCAGGCCAAAGGCACCATATTCTCGGGCGTTGTCGAGGGTTTGAACGGCGTGGTGAAACTGACTACCAGAAAAGCGTTCGGCTTCAGGACCGCGAAAGGCTTTGAAATCGCGCTGTTTCATGTGTTGGGCCGGCTGCCTGAGCCGGAATCAACCCACAGATTCTGCTGAGGAGGCCAAAGGATAGGTCGGCTAATGGTACTTCGGCAAGCGACGGCCGAGCGGGGCGGATCACGAGGAGTTACCGCCGGAGTTGGTCGGGCCGTATGCGGCCCGATCGTGGAGGCGCCGCGGAGCTTCCTATCTGTCCGTGCTCACCGAGCGGGTCCGTCGCCGCGTGATCCGCTGGTTCAGGCGCTCTCGACTGCTCGACGCCGCGGCCGCCGCCGCTATGCTCGCCTGGGAGCGCAGCGGGTTTTCAGTCGACGCCAGTGTTCGGATCACGCTTTTTAAAACCCCGTTTGTACGACACCTCACGCAAAAGCGTGGGCCAAGCTCATGGCGCGGGTGGGGGAGGGGTTTCCGCTCGAGTGTCTCACCTGCGGCGGTGACATCCGGCTGATTGCGTTCAGACTGCTTTCCGAGTGCGAAACCATCCCTGGCCTTCGCACTCTTGGCAGCCTCCGGTTGCTGCGGACTTCCTGTCCGCGAACCAGGGCCGATCCAGAAGATTCTGACACACCTCGGCGAACCGCTCGAACCGCCTCCGCTTTCTCCCGCACGTAGCCCGCCTACCGACTGGGGCGGACTCGTGCAGCTCCATGACGACCGCGACGTCTTTCGAACGTCACATGCCGATCACTCGCCCCGCAGTGAGGTCGACACGTGCACAGTCATTGAACCGTTCATGAACGAGGGATGAACGGTGGATGAACGGGGTCTGGATTCTGTGGCCGAGATAACACCGAAGAGGCTTGTTTTTATTTTTTTTGAATCGTGGAGCAGGGGTGCCACTGCTTCCACAATCGGAGACCGAGCGCTTGCATCCGACGGGTGATCCGGGAAGAATCGAGCGAGGAGCTGGGAGGTTATCAAAGAAGCTCCACGACGGTCGTTCAGGGGCAGACCGCCGGGCCAACGCTGACGTAATGCAGATTGCAGCCAGCATCTTGTTGAGAGTGTGTAGGGAATAGCGGCAACAGCGAGACGGATTCATCTCGGGTTGCGTCAGGCCATTCCGCACCTCCTCTTCCCGGTCCGTCTTTCTTTCATCCCTTGTAAGGTGCCCCATGACACTGCGCAAATGGTTTTTTCCTCACACGTCCCACGCCATCGCCGATCTGTTCCGCCGTCGGAGCATATCCCGCAGTAGCAGACCACGCCGTGGTCGTCCGACACTCGCCAGCCTGGCCTCAGAAACGCTCGAGCCGCGGTCGATGATGGCCGTCACTCCGCCGTCGATCTCTATCGATGACGTCACGATCATGGAAGGGGACGCCGGCACGAAAAATGCGGCCATCACCCTGCGGCTCTCGGAGCCTGTAAGCAGCGTCGTGACCCTGCGATTCGCGACGGCCAACGGCACGGCCACGGCCGGCAGCGACTTCATGGCAAAGGCCGGCAGTGTCTCGTTTGCCGCTGGAACGACCACCAAGCAGCTACTGATCGTGATCGAGGGCAACCGCATCTACGAGCCGAATGAGACGTTCACGATCAACCTCTCGTCGCCGAAACAGGCAACAATCGCTGATCGGAGCGGCACCGTCACGATCGCCAACGACGATCCTGTGCCGACGCCCGCGCCCGCACCAGTTTCTGCGGCGCTGCTGTCGCCTACTGTCACACTTGCCGCGCCCGCGCTTGTGGCTGCACCGACGCCTTCCCTGACCGCAACGCCATCCACAGCAGTTACGCTTTCAGTCACGAGCGATTGGGGGAGTGGCTTCAACGGCGACGTGACGGTTCGCAACACGACCAGCACCGCGTATGCCAACTGGACGGTCGATTTCGACTTCGACGGACAGATCTCGTCGCTCTGGAATGGCGCGATCGCCAGCCACTCGGGCAACCACTACACCGTCCGCAACGCTAGCTGGAATGGATCGGTCGCGGCCGGGAGTTCGACGACCTTCGGCTTCACCGCCACCCCAGGCGGCAGTTCGGCAGTGCTCCGTAACCTCACGCTTGTCGGCAGCGTGACGGCCACGCCGACTCCCACTCCAACGCCGACCCCCACTCCGACTCCCACTCCGACGCCGACACCTTCGCCCATCACACCCGCCAACGGCGATCTGTGGAAGGAACAGTTCTTCGCTCCCTACGTGGACATGGGGCAGTATCCCGTACCCGATCTCGACGGTCTGGCGAAGAAGTATGGGGTGGGGCTCCTCACCCTGGGCTTTATGCAGGCCAGCCCCAGCGGAAAACTGGCCTGGGCCGGTTACGACGTCCTGACGCTGGACAGCATGAACGAACAGGCTCTGGCCATCCGCGCCGAAATCGATGCGCTGCGGGCGGCCGGTGGCGATGTGATGGTATCGCTGGGCGGTGCCGCAGGGCTGAGCCTGGCGCAGTCTTACGCGCAGCGGGGTCTGGGCAGCCAGGCCTTGGCAACCGCCTACGGCGAAATGGTGGACACGCTGAAACTGAACAAGCTCGACTTCGACATCGAGGGAGCCGCCGTTGCCGAACCTCAGACGCTCAAGCTCCAGATGGATGCCATCGCGCTGCTGCAGAAAAGCCACCCAAATCTTGGCGTCTGGCTCACACTGCCGGTGCTGCCGCAGGGGCTCACGCAGGACGGCGTGAACGTGGTGAAGGCCGCTCTGGTGGCCGGCGTAAAGGTCGACGGCGTCAACGTGATGGCGATGGACTACGGCGACAGTGCCGCTCCGCCGCTACTGAAATCGATGGGCGAGTATGCCATCGACGCCGCCAACGCCACCTTCGCGCAGATGACCACGCTGTTTGCCGCCCAGGGGCAGACGTTCGGCTGGAACCAGTTGGGCGTGACGCCGATGCTCGGCGTCAACGACGTCACCAGTGAGGTCTTCACCCTGCAGGATGCCGATCGCCTCGAGGTATTTGCCCGGGCCAAGGGGCTGGGGATGCTCTCCATGTGGTCGATCAACCGCGACAACCCGGGACCTGCCGGGCAGCTGTCCAACTTCCACACGGGAATTCCGTCGATGTCCGCCGGTGGCTTCAGCCTCGCCTGGGGTGACTACGGGAGCGATCCGGTGATTGCCGGCACGACTGTCGGCACCACTCCGGTGGTCACGCTCCCAGGCATCACGATCGGCGATGTCTCCGTCACCGAAGGCAACCCGCAGACAGGTCTGGCCAGCGGCTATCTACACACTTCGGGCAGCCAGATCCTCGACGCCAACAACAACTCGGTGCGGATCGCCGGTGTGAACTGGTTTGGTTTCGAGACGAGCAACTTTTCACCGCACGGTCTCTGGTCCCGCGGCTACAAGGAGATGATGGATCAGATGAAGTCGCTCGGCTTCAACACGATCCGCCTGCCCTACTGCGACCAGCTCTTCGACGCCGGGAGCACGCCCAACAGCATCGACTACTCGAAGAACGCCGACCTGCAGGGGCAGAGCGGTCTGCAGATCATGGATAAGATCGTGGCCTACGCCAGCCAGATCGGGCTCAAGATCTTCCTCGATCACCATCGCTCGGAAGCCGGCAACAGTGCCAATGCCTCCGGTCTCTGGTACACGGCCGCGTACCCTGAGAGCAAGTGGATCAGCAACCTCACGATGCTGGCCACCCGCTATGCGGGCAACTCGACGGTCATCGGCATCGATCTCCACAACGAGCCGCACGGGCCGGCCACCTGGGGCGATGGCAGCGTCAACGACTGGCGGCTGGCCGCGGAGCGGGGTGGCAACGCGGTGCTCACCGCCAATCCCAACCTGCTGGTGATCGTGGAGGGCATCGAGACCGCCTCCTCTGGCAGCTACTGGTGGGGCGGCAATCTGTCGAATGCCGGGGCGGCGCCGGTGCGACTGAACACGGCCGGCCGGCTCGTCTATTCGGCCCACGACTACCCGGCCAGCGTCTTCGCACAGCCCTATTTCAGCGACCCGACCTATCCCAACAACCTGCCGGCCGTCTGGGACAAGAACTGGGGCTACCTCTTCCGCACCGGCACCGCGCCAGTGCTGCTGGGTGAATTCGGCAGCACGCTGGCCACCGCCAGCGACCAGGCCTGGTATGCCAAGATGGTCACCTATCTCAAGGGGGATCTGGACGGCAACGGCACCAGCGACCTGACAGCTAGCCAGCAGGGGATCAGCTGGACCTACTGGTCTTGGAATCCTAATTCCGGCGACACCGGCGGCATCCTGGCCGACGACTGGAAGACGGTGAACACAGCCAAGGTCGATCCGCTCAAGGCGGTACAGTTCCAGTTCCCGGCCGTGTCTGGGCCGGGAACTGCTGTCACGACGACACAGGTCGCCTTCACCGTCTCGCTCTCAGCCGCGAGCACCCAGGCGGTGACGGTGCAATACGCCACGGCCAATGGCACCGCGCTCGCCGGCAGCGACTACGCTGCTGCCACCGGGACGCTGACATTCGCCCTCGGCGAGACGCAGAAACTGGTGACGGTGCTCGTCACCCGCGACACGACGGCGGAATCGAACGAGACGTTCTCCGTGGCCTTGAGCAGTCCGACGAATGCCACGCTCACCAAGTCGGCGGCGACTGGCACGATCGTGGACGATGACACCGTCGCGACTACGCCAACTCCGACTACGCCAAACCCCACGCCACCAACTCCCACGCCCCCGCCACTCCCCACGCTGAGCATTGCCTCAAGCCGTATCAACGAGGGCAATACCGGCACAGCAGCGATGCAGTTCACGGTGACACTCTCGGCGGCCTCCACGCAGACGGTGTCTGTGCCGTATGCAACGGCTGACGGCACGGCCACCGCTGGCAGCGACTACACCGCAGCCAGCGGCACGCTCACGTTCGCAGCCGGTGAACTAACGAAGACGATCACCGTCGGAATCACCGGCGATACGACAGTGGAATCGGACGAAACGCTGATCGTCAGACTCGGCACGGCGCTGGCGGCGACGATCCTCGCTGGCACAGGTACGGGCACGATCGTCAACGACGATGCCGTGAATGCCGGCACCTACAACTACGCCGACGTGCTGCAGAAATCTCTGCTGTTTTACGACGCCCAGCGCTCCGGCGACCTGCCCACCGATTTCCCGGTGAATTGGCGAGGTGATTCGGCCCTGACCGACGGGGCGGATGTAGGCGTCGATCTCAGTGGCGGCTATTACGACGCAGGGGATCACGTGAAATTCGCCCTGCCAATGGCATCGTCGATGACGATGCTCGGCCTCGGCGTCGTGCAATACCGTGATGCCTACGTCAACAGCGGCCTGCTGCCTCAGATGCTCGATGCTCTGAAGTGGGGCACCGACTGGCTGATCAAGGCCCATCCGACTGCCAACACGTTCTACGCGCAGGTCGGCAACGGCAGCGCCGACCATGCCTTCTGGGGTGCACCCGAAGTGATGAACATGGCTCGCCCCTCCTACAAGCTCGATGCCACGAAACCCGGCTCCGACGCTGCGGGCGAGGCGGCAGCAGCTCTGGCCGCCGCCTCGATCGTGTTTCGGCCGACCGATGCTGCTTATGCCGACCTGCTCTTGAAGCACGCTCGCGAGCTGTACACGTTTGCCGACACCTATCGCGGCAAGTATTCCGATAGCATCCCCGACGCCGCTTCCTTCTACAACTCGTTCAGCGGCTACAACGACGAACTGGCCTGGGGGGCAACCTGGCTCTACAAGGCCACTGGCGACCAGTCCTATCTCGCCAAGGCGGAATCTATCTACGCCGCCAGCCTCGCCGGCCAGCAGTTGAAGTGGACGCAGTCGTGGGACGACAAGACCTACGGCACGGCAGTGCTCCTGGCCCAGACCACGGGCAAGCAGGTCTACAAGGCCGACGTCGAGCGGTGGCTCGACTACTGGACGGTCGGCAATTCCAGCGGCCGGATCGCCTACACGCCCGGTGGACTGGCCTTCCTCGACACGTGGGGGTCGCTGCGGTATTCGGCCGACACGTCGTTCCTGGCACTGATCTACAGCGACTCCGTGGGGGACAAGAGCAACCGCTACCACGACTTCGCGGTGCGGCAGATCAACTACATGCTCGGCGACAATCCGCAGGGCCGAAGCTACGTGGTCGGCTTCGGCAACAATCCCCCGCTGAATCCGCACCATCGCGCGGCCAGCGGCGTGTATGACGGCAACGTCAATGCGGCCGGGAACAACCGGCACACGCTCTATGGAGCGCTCGTCGGCGGGCCGCAATCGGCCAGCGACAGCGACTACACGGACGTCCGGAACAACTACATCGGCAACGAGGTGGCGCTCGACTACAACGCCGCCTTCCAGGGTGCGGTGGCCCGGCTCTACACGGAGTTCGGCGGCAATATCGTGGCCACGATGCCGCCGGCAGAAACCCCGACGAACGAGTTCTTCGTGCAGGCAGCGGTCAACTCCGTCGGGAGTGGCTATACCGAGATCAGGGCACTCCTCAACAACCAGTCGGCCTGGCCGGCGCGCATGTCGTCGAACCTGTCGTTCCGCTACTTCATCGACATCTCAGAGGTGAAGGCAGCGGGCTACACGGCCGCCGACGTGCAGGTGACCAGCAACTACGCGCAGGGTGGCACCGTCAGCGGTCTGCAGGCCTGGGATGCTACCAAGGGGATCTACGCGGTAACGGTTGACTTCTCGGGCACACCGATTGGCCCCGGCACCGGCAGTTCCTTCTGGAAGGAGGCCCAGTTCCGCGTGGGCCTGAGAAGCGGCCTGCCGGCATCGGCGTGGAGCGCCCTCAACGACTGGTCGTATCAGGGGATCGGGACCGACCGCAATGTGCCGGTCAAGACAGCCTCCATGCCTGTGTATGAGGCGGGCAAGATCCTCTTCGGCCAGATTCCGACGGGCACAGTAACGCCGACGACGCCCACGACGCCGACGACGCCGACGACGCCCACGACGGCCGGCAAAGTGGTCACCACCTACACGCAGACGACCGCGTGGGGGACCGGGTTCAACGGCGACATGAAGATCAAGAACACCGGCACGACGGCGATCAACGGCTGGACGATGGA
>QWQL01000113.1 GCA_003670825.1 Planctomycetota bacterium | reverse complement strand
CGAACCGACACGACGAGGCTCGTGGCGGGAGAACTCTCGCTCGCCACCCCCGGGTCCTCGGCCGCCTCGATCACGAGGCCATCCGCGAGCACGATCGCCGGCTTCGCGGCCGGATCGGCCGCGGCGAGCCCCACGGCCTGGGCGTCGCGTCCGGCACCACGGCGGACCTCGACCACGGGGATCGCATTCCCGACTCGGCCGAGGAACTGCCGTCCCACCACCACGGGGAAACTGCCTGCGTAGTTGCCGGTGAGCTGGAGGCTGACCCGCCGCCGCGACACGCTCACCACGGCGTCGAAGGGACCGCGGATCAGCTTGAGGTGCTCCCCGGGCATGAGCCGCTGGGGATCGTCGACACCATTGATCTTCCCGAGGAGCTGCCACGATACGCCCAACGATGCGGCGATCGCGGGGAGCGTTTCCCCGGCCGCGACCACGTGTGGGGGCAGCAGGAGATCGTGCTGGGAGTAGATCACGGAGCCCGCAAGTTGACCGAGGAGATCCTCGAGCCGCTGGCTTTCTTCCAAGCCCAGCGACGGATCGTCGTACCAGATCGACAGGGCAGCCAACGCCTCGGCATAGCGGCCCGCAGCCAGCTTCTCGTGAGCGTCGGCCCAGGCGGTCGCAAACGCAGCCGACGAGCCGGTGACCGCTGAGGACGCCGGCGGTGCGACCGCAGTCGCCGCCATGCCCGCCGGTGGGGGCGAGGTGGAGAGCGTGGCGTAGCGGTCGGGGCGGTCCACTCCATCGCCGGCGGTCGGGGCCGAGATGCCTGCTCCGAGCGCGGACTGCACGGGGGGCGGAGCCGACTCGGCCGTGAGATAGGTCGGGGCAGATGGAGACATCCTCGCGGGTTCGGTGGCGGCAGCCGCACCGAAGGCTGCGCCAGCCCCGGCGGCAGCCGCGGCGACCGCGGCCGTCTGAAACGCCGGTGGCACCGAGGGTTCGGCAGGCAGCGGAGGCGTTGGCGGCAGCGCAGGCGTTGGCGGCAGCGTCGCCGCTTCGGTGAATCCAACAAAGGGCGGCGCGGGCGGTGTGCCGGCCACCGCTGCAGGAGGGATCGGGGCGGTGAACGGCTGGGGCTCGGTCGGTGGCACTGCAAGCGGCTGCGCTGCAGGCGGCTGCGTGGCGAGCTGGGGCGCCGGCATCACTGGAGCCGATGTGGCAGCCAAGGGAACGGGTCCGGTGGTCACCGGGGGTGGGGTCACCGCGGCGGGCGCGACCGCCGGGACCCCTGCAGCCACCTCCATCGCCGGAGCCACGAAGGCCGGCGCAGGAGCCATGCTCTCCGCAGCGTCGTCGCCGACGCTCGTCGATGGCCCCTTCTGCACGACACAGTAACCGCCGTAGAGAATCGTGCCGAAGAGCACGAGAACCACGAGCGGCTTGACCGCCTCCATCGAGTCTGACTCCCGGTTCGTACGGGCCTGGTGTTTGCCGCGGCTGGCCATGAAACTGCTTCCTCAGGGGTCGGCGCCAGCATCAAACTGCTGTCACCGGCGGTCGCCTCAGTGCGTACGTCACTGGATCGCAGGGGTCGGGATGGTACGCGGCGGTAGGGCTCCTCGCCAGACCGCTTCGGCCGCCAAATGCCGGGGTTCGGCCCTCCGATGCGGCGGCATCGGGTGAACTCAGCCGGCCGGATAACGGGATGCCATCGCCCGCGAAACATGGCCCGGCGTATATTCACATGGCCCCGCCGTGACGGTCGTCATCCGGTTCTGTCAGCCGACCGGCCTGCCGACCGCCGCCCAGCTCCTCTTTGTGTCTCGACGTGCCCAAGCGCAACTTCATCCTCCTCCTGGCCATTTGTCTCACCTGCCTCGCTGCCTATGTGGCCCGGGAGCAGTCGGCGGCCGGCCGCCGGTTCGGCGAAGTGCTCGATCTCGTCGAGACGTCGTACCTCGATCGTGCCGACGAGCGCGAGCTATTCGACACGGCCGTGGATGCAGCGCTCTCCAAACTCGATGAACACTCGGCCTACATCCGCGGAGACGAGCGGGCCGATCTCGAGGCGGTGCTCGACCAGAAGTTCGGCGGCGTGGGGCTCGAGCTCACGATCGACGAAGCCTCGCGGGAGCCGATCGTGGCCTCACCCGTCATCGATTCGCCAGCGTGGCGAGCGGGCATCCACGCCGGCGATCGGATCGAGACGATCGACGGCACGGCCACGGCCGGAGTGCCGCTTCGCGAGATCGTCACGTCGCTCCGCGGCGCAGTGGGCGATCGGGTGGTGCTGCAGATCGCCGCTCCCACAGCAGATCCGCCGCCGACACTCGATCCAGGTGTCGATGGACAGCATCTGGTGGCGCGCCGCGACGTCACGCTCGTCCGCGAGCTCATCAAGACCGAGAGCGTCCAGGGCGACCGCCGCGGGCCGGATGGCCGCTGGGAGTGGATGATCGAGGGCGTGCCCGGCGTGGCGCTCGTCCGCGTCACTACGTTCGGCGAGCGAACCGCCGAGGAACTCGCGGCCGCGGCCGATGCGATTGCCGAAACGGGTGACCCGCAGGGCATCGTGATCGACCTTCGCGGGAATCCGGGTGGGTTGCTGTCGGCAGCCATCGATGTCTGCGATCTGTTCCTCGATGACGGCGTGATCGTCCACACCCGGGGCCGGAAGGCCGCCGCTCCCGGCGAAGACGCGGCGATCGAGACGCGGCGGGCCGCTGCCGGGGCGAAACTCGCGGGCGTTCCCATGATGGTGCTCGTGGACGGCCTCACGGCCAGCGCTGCGGAAATCGTCGCTGCCTGCCTGCAAGACACCGGGCGGGCCACGCTCGTGGGCAGCCGCACCTTCGGCAAGGGAACGGTGCAGTCGATCCTGCCGCTGTCCGACGACCGCGGGCTGCTCAAGCTCACCACCTCTGAATACCTCCGGCCCAGCCGGGCCAACATCCACCGCCGCGCTGGCGACGGTGACGACGATCCGTGGGGCGTCTCGCCCGATGCCGGCTACGAGATCACGCCCACGGCGGAATCAAACTCGCGGCTTGTCATCTGGCGGCGGAGCCGAGATGCCGCCGGTCCGGTGCCGGCGAATCGCATGTCAGGTGGCCTGCCCCGTGACCTCGATCCCGTCCTGGCCCGCGGTCTGGAGGGGCTGTCAGCCCGGGGCCCGATCGCCGGAGAGCCCGACCTCCGAGGCGAGAAAGAAGCTTCCCGCAACGACGACGATCCCGCGGGCCCCGACGCGTGACCGCGCCAGCCGGAGGGCGTCGGCCGGCGATCCGCTCTCCTCGGCCTCCGGCAAGGCGGCCCGGCGGCAGGCGGTCTGGAGCCGCTCGAGCGATGCGGCCCGCGGATTCCGCAAGTAGCGGGTGATGACCACGTGGTCGAAGAGTCCGGCCGCCACCGCCAGCATCGCCTCGATCTGCTTGTCACCGCTGGCGGCGAAGACCAGCGCCCGTGGAGCCCGCGTCGCCAGCACCGGACGGAGCGTCTCGATCAGCGACTCCATCGAGGCCACGTTGTGGGCTGCATCGACGATCACGAGGGGCCGCTCGGCCGTCGTCTCGATCCGGGCTGGTAGCGTTGCCCGGGCGAGCCCGCGAGCGATCGCCGACTCGGTCACGGCCAGCCCGCGGGCGTCGAGTTGCCGGGCGGCAATGGCCGCCAGCGCGGCGTTGTCGGCCTGATGCCGGCCGGGCAGTGCGATGGCATAGCGGCATGGAGCGGCAGCGGAGCCGGGTAGGACGAGATCGAACGTCACACCGTGCAGCACGTCGCCCGGCGTGGCGGGGGCGGCCGCCCGCACCGAGAAGTCGAGGCCGAGTTGCACGAGCGGCGCCCGACGGCGGGTAGCCGTGTCGGCAATCACGCGACGGGCGACCGGCTGGATGGCGCCAGACACGATCGGGCAGCCCCGCTTGATGATGCCCGCCTTCTCGGCGGTGATGCTCGCGATCGTCCGGCCGAGCAGCCGCATGTGGTCGAGGCTGATGCTCGTGATCACGGTGACGAGAGGACGGGAGACGTTCGTCGCATCGAGCCTGCCGCCCAGGCCGGTCTCGAGGACGGCCACGTCGACCCGGGCGTCGGCGAAGTGCACCATGGCCGCGGCGGTCATCACCTCGAACCAGGTCGGCCCGCGGGCTGTGCGGCGGCGGGCGGCGAGGTCGAGGGCCTCGACCTCCGGGATCACCTTCTCAAATGCCGCCACCAGATCCGCGGCGGATATCGGTTCGCCGTCGACGGCGATCCGCTCCTCCACGCCATGCACATGCGGCGACATGTAGCGGCCGACGCGATGCCCCGACTCCTCGAGGATGGCCGCGAGCATCGCCACCGTGGAGCCCTTGCCCTTCGTACCGGCGACGTGCGCCACGCGATACGCGAGCTGCGGCTGGCCGAGCCGCTTGAGCAGCTGCCGCATGCCGGTGAGGCCGAAGGTGGTGCCGGTAGCCGTGGACAACGGCACCCGCTCGTAGTTGATCCGGCTGTCGAGCCAGGCGAGCACTCGATCGCGGTCCTTGGTGGAGCCACGACGGTGCGACGGTCGCTTTCCCATCTTGCGCAGAGTGCCGAAGGAGTGCCGGAAGCCCGTCGGGCCGGAGGAACGAATAGACCAGAGAGTTTAGAGCGCATTCGACTTACGTGTATCGCCGGCTCGGTGAGCGAGGACGGGTAGGCGAAGGGGGTCGGCGAACGCTCGCGGAGCCTTGGGCGTATCCTCGCCCGGCGACGCGACTTTTGCCGCCCCCGAGCCGGCGAACCACGTCAGTCGAATGCGCTCTCGTCGGCCCCGATCTGAAGCTGGAGCAAAAACAGGCATTGACCGGTTGGGACCATTATCTGACCCTCCGCCGTCCCTTCGGGGATCGGGCCCCGTGCGTTGCGGTGCGACACTGGTCGCACGGCATGGCCCCCGTCGTCCGCTGCGAACCACGGCCATGCGTTTCCCAGCACTCTGCCAGCCTTGTCGGGTCATCGTTCGGCTTCTGCTGGTCGCGGCAGCGCTGACGACGCACGCGTGGGGCGATGACGGCAGCCCGACGCTCGAACCCGCCGCGGTGACCGCTGATGGTGGCCCTGGCGTCCTCGTGGCCCCGCCGATGTACATCGGTGATCCCGTCGATGGCGACACCTTCGCCGCGATGCCGGTGGGGATTGGCGAGGGACTGGCAAAGCCGTGGCCGCGGTGGTTCGCCGGAGCCAACGGCCTGGTGATGACCCGCACGCTCCCGGCCGGCACGGCCACCATGCAGCCGCTCGGCGGTGTGCAGCTCACCACCGGCGACGCTGGAGCCAACTGGCCCGGCGGGGTGGACCTCCATCTCGGTCGCTGGTTCGGCATGCGGCAGCAGCATGCGGTCGAACTCATCTACTGGGGCGTGTCCACGATGGGATCGTCGAGCCGCGTGACCTCGGCTGCCGGAGGGATCGACGCGATCCCGCAGGCACCTGGCGTGACCGTCGCGGGGCTGCCGGCAGCGACGTTCCTGACCGACGCCACCGCGCAGGAGATCAGCCGCTCCGACGTCGTCAACGACATCGAGATCAACTGGGTCTACTCGCTCTGGGACCGCCCCGAGTTCCTGCCGCGCGAGCGGGCGGTGAACCTGATGTGGCTGGCCGGCTTTCGATTTTTCCAGGTGGGTGATGCGCTCTCGCTTCAGACCGGCACCGGCAACCCGGCGATCGGCGGCCTGGATTTCGACGTGGCCACCAACAACAACATCTACGGCGCCCAGGTCGGGGCGAAGTTTGACTGGCGGTTTCTCCCCAGCATCCGGCTGAACCTCCTCCCCAAGTTCATGATCGGCGGCAACTCGATCACCAACACCAGCGGGCTCGTGCGCACCAACGGCGCCTACGGCACGTTCACGGCCGATGGATCCCCGTCGACCGTGCACTCCACGCAGGGCGTCTTCTCCTGGCTGGGCTCCGTCGATACGTCACTGGCCTGGGATGTGACCGATCGCTGGAGCCTGTGCCTGGGATACCGCGTGGTCGGCGTCGGCAACATCGCCCAGGCCGACGACCAGTGGGTGACATCCATCACCTCGCCGGCGTCGCTCTCAGGAATCACCGCTGGATCGAGCACCATCGTGCATGGTGGATTCGCCGGCTTCGAGGGGCGATACTAAAACCACCATGACAAGCCCCCCTTCCCACCAGAGCCCTGCCGAACTCGCGGCAAAAAAGTGCGTTCCCTGCGAAGGGGGCGTGCCGAGGTATTCGGCCGCCGAAGCCGAGGCTCAGGTCGCCAGCCTGCCCGGCTGGCGGCTGACGCATGACGGCACTCGGATCCGCCGTGACTGGACCCTCCCCGACTTCCGGTCGGCGATCAAGATGCTCAACAACGTCGCGGCGTTGGCCGAGCGGGAGCGTCACCATCCCGACCTGCATCTGGAGGGCTACCGGCAGGCGTGGATCGAGATCTTCACCCACGCGATCGGTGGCCTGTCGGAAAACGACTTCATCCTGGCCGCGAAGATCGACGCGGTCACGCCCCCTGCCTGACCCGCCGGCACGCGCAGGACGGAGCAAGCAAAAACCGGACCACGCGAGGGCCGGATGAACCCCCTTGGGATTCGGATCAGTCGTCGAACGGACGGCGGGGCTTCGTGTCACGGGCGGCCGTCTCGGCGGGCTTGTCGCTGCCCGGCTTGATCGCATCGGCCGGCCGCGCCGCGGCCTCGCCCCCCTCGGGCACCTCCTGCCGTTCCCGCCACGGCTTGCCCGACTCATAGCTGGCGAGTTCGTTGCGGAGTTGTTCCCGGACCTCGTCGGCCGTCTCCTCCATCTCCACCGCCTGGCGGCTGTACTTCATCGCCGACTCGAAGTCGCCCTTCTCGGCGTGGCCCGCCGCCAGCGTGCTCACGATGTGCGGCTCCTTCCACTCCGTTGCCTCGCAGGCCTTCGTGGCCAGGGCGATCGCCTGGTCGGCATCCCTGATCGAGTCGTTGGGCGACGTCGCGAGGAGCCAGGCGAAGTTGTTGAGGATTCCGGTATCGTCGGGTTCGAGCTCGTGCGCCTTTTCGAGATCGGCGATGGCCGCGACGTGGTCGCCGATGGAGATTTCGGCGTCGCTGCGGCCGCGGCGGGCCACGAAGCTCGCGGGATCCGCCTCCAGCGCTTTCGTGAAGCGTCGAATCGCCTCCCGCGGCTGCTTCGCGGCCAGGTAGAGCATGCCGAGTTGGCTGAGCACGACGGGATCGTCTGGGTTTTTGGCGACGAGTTTGCGAAAACTGCGGATCGCCTCGGGGTAGTCTTCCCGCTCGGCCGCGATCAGTCCCTTGAGCTCCAGGGCAGCGGGCATTTCCGCATCCTGCTCGAGCACCGCCTCGACGTCGGCCAGCGCCCGCTGCGTCTCACCCGCCTGCTGCAGGATCCGCGCTCGCAGCAGCCGGGCGGCATGGTCGCGGGGAGCGAGGTCGATCGCCCGGCCGATGTCGGCCAGCGCTCGTTCCCGCTGCCCCTGTACCGCATGCACCCGGGCCCGCTGCAGGAGCGGCCCCGGCGCCTCCGGATCGAGTTCGATGGCGCGGTCGAAGGCTACGCGGGCGTCGTCGAGTTGCTCGCTCATCATGCAGGCCATGCCGAGCGCCTCCTGGAGCGAGGGGTCGTCGGGCTCTTCCGTCACGGCCACCTCGAGATCGGCACGCGCCTTCTCAAACTCGTCCTGCATCAACAGGTGCAGCCCACGGGCCCGCCGCACATCGGCATCCCGTGGCGACAGCTCGACCGCGGCGTCGTAGAAGGCGAGTTGCCTACCGGGATCGTCGTCGACCGCCGCGAGCACCAGGTTGGCCCGGGCCCGTTGGAGCTGGTCGTCGCCCAGAAGCTCCAGGGCCTTCGTCGCGGCCGTCTCCGCCCGCTTTCGGTCGCCCCCCGGCAGCGCCTCGAGCCGGGCGATCATCAGGTGCGCCGTACCCAAGCCGGAATCACGGGCCACCACCTCGTTGAGATCCCGCATGGCGAACGAGCGGACTCGCCGCCAGTTGGGATCGGGCTGGTCGGCGTCGACGACCGCCCCCACGAGCATCGAGGCCCGCTCGATCAGCGTGCCGGTATAGAGGTCTTCGGCGAACTTGGTCGAGCCCTCATCGAGCCCCTTCGCCAGTGCCCGCTTGCAGAGGTCGAGCACCGTGCCGTAGTCGTCGATTTCGTTGATCTCGAGCTTCGCATTGATCGCGTCGTTGAGGAGTTCCTGCCCGTCCACGTCGGCAGTTGGCGCGGCCACCTCGTCGCCACGAGCCACCAGCGACAGCGACACAGCCACACACACGACCGCGGGCCACTGGCCCAACCGGCGGATGAACGTCATGAAAACGGCTCACTGCGAGGATACGACCTGCCACCCGCGGCCGACGCCGGCCGGGATGCTGGGACAATAGTATGCGTCGGCACCGCCGATCGACGCCACCTCGGTGCCGGGGCGGCTCACAGAGGGCGGCTTACAGCGGGGCGGAGAGATCGCGGCGGCTGAAGATCACGGCCCCGATCAGGTAGGCCACGATCCCGATCCCGAGCAGGATGCCGTCATACCAGGCAAGCATCCGCCAGGCCTCGGGCCCGCCGCCCACCAGTCGCTGCGGCTCGTAGGCGTTGAGCACCGAGAGATACCCCACCCAGCCGAGCACGCCGCTGAGGCGGCCGACGAGTTTTGTGAGAATCGCCGTCACGTACAGCCCGCACATGATCCCGATCGTCCGCCAGCGGTGGCTGTCGGCGGCCGACACGCAGGCCGAGATCCCCGCCATGCAGACCATCAGGCCAAACACGTTGGCGACGGCGGGCAGAAACCGTACGGGCTCCACCTTGCCGGCCCACGGCCCCAGTGAGACCACCGTCCAGACCGACACCAGCAGCACACCACAAAGCAGCGCAGCCGCCGCCGTGGTGGCCAGAGCCTGCGTGAGGAATATGGCCGAGCGGCGCACCGGTGCGGCCAACAGCATTTCCATGGTGCCCCGCTCCAACGGACCCGACACGGCATCGCTGCCGCGGGTGATGCCCCAGACCGTTGCCGCCAACACCACCACCGGATCGACGAAGGCCAGTGCCACTCGCCCGGCATAGGTCGCCACCTCGGAGAACGGCACACCGGAGAGCTTTTGCCAGTCGTCGGGGATCACTTTGAGCAGCACATTTTGGAATGCCGGCATCTCGATCTGGGCCGAGAGCAGGATGTAGAGCCAGGGAAAGGCGGCCCAGAGCGCTGCCAGCGAGAGCAGCAGCACCCGTTGGTCGCCCCAGGTCTTGTTCCAGATCGCACGGTTCCAAAACGGTCCGGTGCCGGCCGCCGATGTCGATCGCGTGTCGTCGTGGTCCATCAACTAAGCCTCGCTCTGGTGTGCCTCATGCGGATCGATGGAACCGATCGTAGACGGCCTGCAGCCCGACCGGCTCCACGCGGACCTCGGCCAGTGGCAGGGTCGAAAGCCAGCCGAGCAGCGGCGCCAGCGGTTCGTCCGTCTCCATCATCACGCGGCCGTCGCCCACGGCGGTCGCATGCAACCGGCCGGCAAACTCGTCCGGCACGCCGGGAAAAGCTCCCCGGAGATGCGCACGAATGCGGTGGCCACGGCGGAGCGCCTCGATCGACTGCTCGTGGACCACGCGGCCGGCCCGCATGATCACCACCTGGCCGCAGGTCTCCTCCACCTCCGAGAGGACGTGCGAGGAGAAGATCACGGTGCGGCCCGCAGCCCGGGCCTCGCGGACGAGATCGAGCACAACCGACCGCGCGGTGGGATCGAGGTTGGCCGTGGGCTCGTCGAGGATCACCAGTGGCACCTCGGTGGCCAGTACCACGGCGAGGGCCAGTTTCTGCCGCATGCCGGTACTCATCTGCGAGACCTTTCGAGAGCAGTCGAGGCCTAATCGGTCTGCCACCGCCGTCGCCGTCCCGCGGCGGCACTCCCGCCGCAGGCCAGCGAAGAAGTCGAGCACGCCGTGGCCATTCATCCGGCGAAAGAGCCGGGCCTCGCCCGGGAGATAGGCCGTGCGGGCCCGCACCTCGAGCGATTGCGAGCCACAGTCGAACCCGGCCACGGTGGCGGAGCCCGACGTGGCCGCGAGGTAGCCGAGCAGGGTCCGCAGCAGCGTGGTCTTGCCGGCACCGTTGGGGCCGAGCAGTCCAAACACCTCCCCCTCACGGACGTCGAGCGTGCAACCATCGAGCGCGGCGAAGTCGCCGTACCGCTTCGTCAAGGCCATGGTGCGGACGATCATCGGCAGACGCTCGAGAGGGAAGCCGCGACGGAGACAGGGCGGCGACCGGTCATGCCTGCCACTG
>QWQL01000127.1 GCA_003670825.1 Planctomycetota bacterium | reverse complement strand
CTGCACGCTCTCCCGCGCGAGCTCGAGCGTAAACTCGAGCGGCCGCTGGCTGCTCGAGAGCACGCCCACCTCGAGGGCTCCGAGCGCCCGCCGGGCGTCGCCGTCGGAGGTCTCCGCGAGAAACCCTCGGGCCTGGGGAGCGAGCGTGACCCGCTCTCCCCCGAGGCCGTGGTCGCGGTCGGCCACGGCGCGGTCGAGGATCTCGCCGACGTCGTCCTTCGATAGGCACTCCAGCTCGAAGATCCGGCTGCGGCTGACGAGGGCGCTGGTGAGCGCGAAGAAGGGATTTTGCGTGGTGGCACCGATCAGGGCGATCACGCCGTTCTCGACGTCGGGCAGGAGGACGTCTTGCTGCGCCTTGTTGAAGCGGTGGATCTCGTCGATGAACAGGCAGGTCCGCTGGCCGTCGTCCTCGAGCCGTCGCCGCGCGGCCTCCAGCACGTCCCGCACGTCCTTGACGCCCGACGAGGTCGCCGAGAGCTCCACGAACCGCCGCTTCGTTTCGTGAGCGATGATCTCCGCCAGCGTGGTCTTGCCCACGCCGGGTGGCCCGTAGAGCACCACCGATCCCAGCCGATCGGCCTCGATCAGCCGCCGCAGGAGCATGCCCTCCCCCACCACCTTCCGCTGGCCTACGTAGTCGGCCAGCCGCCGCGGACGCATGCGGGCCGCGAGCGGCGCAGCCCGGGCGACGTTGGCGGCTCTCGAGGCGGCGAAGAGATCAGGCATGCGGGGCCTCGCGGCACAGGGCGTCAGCCGGCCCAGACGAACTCGATCGCGACGTCGATCTCGGGATGGAGGCTCTTGTGCACCGGGCAGGTGTGCGGCGCCTGCTCGAGCGCGGCCCGCTGCGGATGATCGGCGGGCAGCGGAATCGTGAGCCGCGTGCGGAGCGACGCGATCCGCCGCGGCGGCTCCTTCGTCATTTCCTTCACCGTCTCGGCCGTCATGCCGACGAGGTTCACCCCATGCCGCTCGGCCACGATGCCCATGATCGTCATCATGCATGCCCCCAGCGCCGTGGCGACCAGGTCGGTCGGCGAGAAGCTCTCTCCCTTGCCGTGGTTGTCCACGGGGGCATCGGTGACCAGCGAGGTGCCCGACGGGGCGTGGGTGGCCCGGCAGCGGAGGCCCCCTTCGTAGACGCTCGACAGATGAACCACGGCGACGGCTCCGGCGGGGAACGGGGAGAGGAATCTTGCCCCATCCTACACGCCATCGAGGCTACGATGATGGCGGTGGTTTCCGGTCATTCGAGGGCGTCGCCGCACCGATGGGATTCCGTTCACTCCAGGCCTGCGTCGAGGCTCTGCGCCGCGAGTCGGCCGTGGGTCCGGCGGCCCGGCGGCAGCTCGTGACGATCGACCATCCCGTCGATCCGCACCTCGAAATCGCCGAGGTCCAGCGGAGGCTGTTCCGCGCCGCTGGCCCCGCGGTGCTGTTCACGAAACCCCGCGGCTCCGACTTCCCCATCCTCTGTAACCTCTACGGCACACAGCCGCGGATCGAGCGGATCTTCGCCGACACGCTCGACCGCGTGAAGCGGCTCGTCGAGCTCAAGATCGATCCCACCGCCGCGCTGCGGACACCGTGGCGGTACTGGCGGTCGCCGATCGACGCGCTGTCGATGCTGCCCAAGCGGGTGCGGACCGGCCCGGTGCTCTTCCGCAGCATTCCCCTCTCGCGGCTCCCGCAGGTGGTGTCGTGGCCGGGCGACGGCGGGCCGTTCATCACGCTGCCGGCTGTCTACAGCGAGGATCCGACCGCGGCCGGCACGAAGCATTCGAATCTTGGCATGTACCGGGTGCAGCTCGCAGGCAACGACTACGAGCCCGACCGCGAGACGGGGCTGCACTACCAACTCCACCGCGGCATCGGCGTGCACCACGCCAAGGCGCTCGCGCGGGGCGAGCCGTTGAAGGTGGCGATCTTCGTGGGGGGGTCCCCGGCGCTGGCCGTCTCGGCGGTGATGCCGCTGCCTGAGGGACTCCCCGAACTCACGTTCGCCGGCGTGCTCGCGGGGCATCGGATCCCGATGATCTCCCGCCAGGGCGGACCGTCCATCTACGCCGACGCCGACTTCGTGATCGAGGGCAGCGTGGCGCCGGCCGCCGTGAAGCCTGAAGGACCCTTCGGCGACCACCTCGGCTACTATGCCCGCCGGCACGACTTCCCCGTGCTGCGGGTCAGCCACGTGTGGCACCGCGCGGGGGCGATCTGGCCGATCACGGTGGTGGGCCGGCCACCCCAGGAAGACACGCTCTTCGGCTGGCTCGTCCACGAGCTGACCGGCCCCGTGATCCCGACGGTGCTGCCGGGGGTTTCGAGCGTGCATGCGGTCGACGCCTCGGGCGTGCATCCGCTGCTGCTGGCCGTGGGCAGCGAGCGGTACCTGCCCTGGAAATCGAGCGACCGGCCCGCCGAACTGCTGACGCAGTCTGCGGCGATCCTCGGCCAGGGGCAACTCTCGCTCGCCAAATACCTGTTCATCGTCGCCGGCGGGGATGCCCCCGGACTCGACGCCCATGACGTGGCCCCGTTCCTGTCGCACCTGCTCGCGCGGGTTGACTGGACCCGCGACTGCCACTTCCACACCGAGACCACGATCGACACGCTCGACTACTCAGGCAGCGGGTTTAATGCCGGCTCGAAGCTCGTCGTGGCAGCCCGCGGCCCGGCCCGGCGGGCCCTGCCGTGGGAGCTCCCGGCGCTCATGCCGCTGCCGGACGGCTTCCGCAATCCGCGGGTCTGCCTCCCGGGCGTGGTGGCCATCGAGGGTCCGCGGGTGGAACCCCGACCGCGGCTCGACACCCCGACCGACGCGGCCGTCTGGCAGACCGCGACCACCGCCCCATGGTCGGCTGACATCGGGCGGTTCTGCGGCACGGTCGACAGCGGCCACCCGATCCGCGACTGGCCGCTCGTCGTGATCGTGGACGACGCCGACTTCGCCGCGGCCTCACTGGCCAACTTCCTCTGGCTGACGTTCACGCGATCAAACCCCGCCGCCGACGTGCACGGGATCGACGCCTTCACGCAGCAGAAACACTGGGGCTGCCGCGGACCACTGGTGATCGACGCGCGGCTCAAGCCGCACCATGCCCCGCCCGTCGAGGAAGATCCTGCGGTCACGGCAGCCGTCGACGCACTCTGCACCCGCGGCGGTCCGCTGGGAGACCTTGGGCTGTAGCCGATCCTGCAGTCGAGGATGTCGGCGGCGGAGCCTTCGGCCCTTAGGCCGAGATCGACGCGATCCTGATCTTCGTCGCGAGCGAGCGATGCCCGGTGCGGCGGCGGTAGTTCTTGCGGCGGGCAAACTTCTGCACGTAGATCTTCTCGCCCTGCACCAACCCGAGCACCTCGGCCTTGACCGTCGCCCCCTTCACCTTCGGCTTGCCGAGGGTGAGTTGGCCGGCCTTGCTGACCGCGAGCACGTCTTCGAAGACCAGTTCGCTGCCGGGGGGCAAATGGCGGAAATCGATCTCGAGTTCCTGCCCCGCCATGACGCGATACTGCCGACCACCGTCCACGACGATGGCGTATTCGTGGGCGGCGCCCTTCATGGTGGCGGCGGAAAACTCGGCGGCGGAAGTGGCCATGGCTCTGATCCGTAAACGCTTCGGGAAAACTTATCACATCGAGCCCTGTACGATATCGCGGCAGGCAGGCCGGGTCGAGAGGGGCGTTTTCTGCCCGGAAAACAGCCGAGCATCGGAACTCCGGCGGCCGTTCCCGACACCACCAATCGCGAGTGACCGCATGCTTTTCGCTCCCGCCCCGCACGCCCCTCCAGGTCAGCCCCGACCTCATCGACCCGCTCTGGGCGGCCGGCCGAAACCACTCTCCGCATAGGCATCCCGTGACATCATCGCCATCCTCGCCAACGCCCGACCGCGAGGCGATGCTCGATCGACTGCGGTCAACGGCGGCGCTCGATGTGCTCGTCGTGGGCGGGGGCGCCACCGGGCTAGGCGTGGCCGTGGACGCCGCCGTCCGCGGGTTTTCCACGCTGCTCGTCGAGAGAGACGACTTCGCCAAGGGCACGTCGAGTCGGGCCACGAAACTCGTGCATGGCGGCGTGCGGTACCTCGCGCAGGGCAACGTCTCGCTCGTCCGCGAGGCGCTCCGCGAACGGCGGCTGTTTCTCGACAACGCTCCCCATCTCGCCCAGCCGCTGCCCTTCGTCGTGCCGGCGTACGGTCTCGCGGGCCGGCTCGGCGGCCTGCCCTTCTACGGCATCGGCCTGGCGATCTACGAGGCGCTCTCCGGTTCGCAGCGGCTCGGCCGGGTAAGCCTGCTCGGGCGGCGGGCGGCGCTCGAGGCGGCGCCCGGCCTCGAGCCTGCGCGCCTCGCAGGCGCGATCCGCTATTGGGACGGCCAGTTCGACGACGCCCGCTTCGCAGTGGCCCTCGCCCGTACCGCCATTCGCGAGGGGGCGGCGATCCTCAACGCCTGCCGGGTCGTGGCCCTCGTGCACGACTCCGGCCGCGTGGCAGGGGCAACCCTCGAAGACCGCGAGACCGGTGAGCGGATCGACGTGCCCGCCCGCTGCGTGATCAACGCGACGGGCGTCTGGGTCGATGCGCTGCGGCATCTCGACGAGCCTGCCGCCGCCGATCTCGTGGCTCCCAGCCAGGGCGTGCACCTGGTCGTCGACCGCGAGAAGTTCCCGTCGCCAGCCGCGCTGCTCGTGCCGAAGACGGCCGATGGCCGCGTGCTCTTCGCGGTGCCCTGGCTGGGCAAGGTGATCCTCGGCACGACCGACACCCCGCGGCCCGACACGCCCCTCGAACCGCGGCCCTTCGCCGCGGAGGTGGATTTCATTCTCACCGAAGCCGGCCGGCGGCTGGCGGCGCCGCTCTCCCAGGCGGATGTGCGATCGGCCTGGGCGGGACTTCGGCCACTGGTGAAGCCGGCCGCCGGGGGCAGCGACACGAAGCGAATCTCGCGGGAGCATACGGTCGAAGTCTCCCCGCACGGGCTGGTCACCGTGACCGGCGGCAAGTGGACGACCTACCGCGCCATGGCGGAGAGCGTGTTGGACGCGTGCTTCACCCATGGGCTGCTTCCGGAGCGCCCGGGGGGCGGCACGCGATACCTACGACTGGTCGGCGCGCCGCCGCCGGGATCGGCCACGGTGCCGCTGGCCGCGCCGCCGGGAATCCATCTCTACGGCACGGAGGGGGAGGCGGTTGCCGCGCTGCCCGGTGCCGGGCGGATGCTGCTGCCGGGCTTCAGCGAGGCGATGGTCCGGTTCGCGGTCCGACACGAACTCGCCCGCACCGTCGAGGACGTCCTTGCCCGCCGGTCGCGATGGCTGTTCCTGGATGCCGCTCGTGCGGCAGAGGCCGCTGCCGCCGTTGCGGCGATTCTCCAGGAGGAACTCGGCGATCGCTTCGATGCGGCCGCCTCGGCCGCCGACTTCACGCGGCTTGCGGAAACCTATCTCCTCCCGTCGCGACGCTCCCTCTGACATCCGTCGATTGCACAGGCAGGGCAGGCGTCGCTATCTTCCGGCTCCCCCTCCCGGAGCACGCCCGCCCATGATCCGCATCCATCCCTTCGCCGCCCTCCGCCCGACCGCCGACCACGCCGCCGAGGTCGCCAGCGATCCCTACGACGTGATCTCCACCGCGGAGGCCCGCGATCGGGCCGCCGGCAAACCGCGGTCATTCCTTCACGTGGTCCGCTCCGAGATCGACCTGCCGCCCGAGACCGACTGTCATGCGGCCGCCGTCTACGAGCGGGCCGACCACAACCTGCGGGGCATGATCGCCGCCGGCACGCTCGTCCGTGACCCCGAGCCAGGCCTCTATCTCTACCGGCAGATCAGGCACGGGCGGGCGCAGATGGGGATCGTCTGCTGCGTTGAGGCCGAGCAATACCGCTCGGAGGCGATCCGCAAGCACGAGAAGACACGGCCCGACAAGGAAGACGACCGCACCCGTCACCTGCTCGTCACCGCGTGCCACGCGGAGCCCGTGTTCCTCTGCTTCCGCGACCGCCCCTCGGCTGGCGGCACGCTGGCGGCACGGATGCAAGCCGACGCCTCCTCGGCCCCGGCCTTCGACTTCGTCGCCCCCGACGGCGTGCAGCACACCGGCTGGCAGGTCCGCGATGCGGCTCCGTATCTGGCGGCATTCCGCCAACTCGATCTTCTCTACATCGCCGACGGCCACCACCGCTCCGCCGGCGCGGAACGGGCGGCCAGCGCGTCGGCCCAGGCCAACCCGCGGCACACCGGCGGCGAGGAGTACGGCCGCTTCCTGGCCGTCGTCTTTCCGCACGACCAACTCCGCATCCTCCCCTACAACCGCGTCATTCGGGATCTCAGCGGCCTCACCTCGGAGGAGTTTCTCGAGCGGCTGCGGAACGTTGGCGACCTGCGGCCGTCGCAGTCAGGCGAGCCGGAACATCGGGGCACGGTGCGGGTGTTCATGAGCGGCGGATGGTGGTCGCTGACGTTTCCGGAGGCCTCGATCGACCGGGCCGACCCGATCGCTAGCCTCGATGTCTCGCTCCTCCAGAACCGCATCCTCGCCCCGATCCTCGGGATTGGCGACCCGCGGACCGATACCCGGATCGAGTTCGTGGGTGGCATCCGCGGCTGCGACGAACTCGCGCAGCGGGCGGCAGCGGGCGGCGTCGCCTTCTCGATGCATGCCACCAGCCCCGATGAACTGCTCGCCGTGGCCGACGCCGGCGAGATCATGCCCCCGAAGAGCACCTGGTTCGAACCCAAGCTTCGCAGCGGCCTGTTCGTGCACGAGTTCGAACGGATCCCCGGCGCGGAGGGCTGATCCAACGGGCCGGCACGGCGACCGCCCCCGCCCGCTCAGGGAAAGCGGATGCTCCTGCCGCTCGTATCCCAGGCGTCAAACACGAGATGCTCCGGCGACACGCCGTCCTTCCCCACCACGTGGAGCTGGATGTGCGTGCGGTCCTCAAACTGCGTGATCTCCCGCCGCTTCCGGTTGTTGATCCAGGTGGCCACCTCGTCGTGCACCGTGACGGTGAGCCGCGTGACGTCGTCGCGCGACTCCGACAGGTGGAGCGTTCGCATCACCTCGATCGCCATGCTCTCGGCCGTCTTCACAGTACCCGTGCCGGTGCAGGTGGGGCAGTCGCGAAAGATGCTCTTCCGGAGCGACGGCCGGATCCGCTGCCGCGTCATTTCGATCAAGCCGAAAGGACTCGTGCGGAGGATCTTCGTGCGGGCCCGGTCTCGCTTCATGGCATCGTGAAGCGCCTTCTCGACCCCGCGGCGGTACTTTTCCTTCCGCATGTCGATGAAGTCGTTGACGATCACGCCGCCGAGATCACGGAGCCGCAGTTGCCGGGCGATCTCCTTCGCCGCGATCAGGTTCATCTGGTAGGCATTCTCCTCGGCGCTCTTCTCCGTGCGGAAGGAACCCGAGTTGACGTCGATCGCCACCAGGGCCTCGGTCTGGTCGATCACGATCGACCCGCCTCCCTTGAGCGGCACCTTTCGCTGGTGGATCCGCCCGATCTCCTCCTCCAGGCCATAGCGGTGGAAGAGCGGCTCCTTGCCCTCGTAGAGCTGCAGCCGCGGGGCGTACTTCGGCATCACGAGTTCGAGAAACTCCTTGGCCCGCTCGTAGGCGGCCGGCTCGTCGATCAGGATCCGCCCCACGTCCTCCGTGAACATGTCACGGATGGTGCGGATGATCATGTCGCTTTCCTGGTAGATGTCGATCGGCGCGGAATACTTTCGCATCCGCTTCACGATGCTTTTCCAGAGCCGGAGAAGGTAGGCCATGTCACGGGCCATCTCCGACTTCGTTCGCTCCGTGCCGGCGGTGCGAACCACGAAGCCCACGCCCTTCGGTGGCTTCAGATCGAGCATGATGTCGCGGAGCACCCGGCGGTCGCGCTCGTCGTCGATCTTCTTGGAGATTCCCACGCGGCCCAGCGGCGGCATCAGCACGAGGTAGCGGCCGGGGATCGAGATGTAGGTGGAGAGGGTCGGCCCCTTGGTGCCGAAGCCCTCCTTGATCACCTGCACGAGCACCTCGTCACCACGGCGGAGGATGTCCTGGATCGGCGGCTTGACCCGCGGCCGGTCGCCGAGCCGCGGCTTCCGCTGAACCCGCTGGGCCCGCAGGGCGTCGTCACCGTTGGCCGGTACGGCGTCGGCCGCCTTGCCCGCCGAATCGACGAGGTCGAACGCCTTGTCGGGATCGAGGCCGCCCTGCCGGTAGTACTGCGGCTCCACGTCGCTGATGTGGAGGAAGCCGTTCCGGCCCACGCCGAAATCGACGAACGCCGCCTGGATCGACGGCTCGATGTTGACGATCCGCCCCTTGTAGATGTTGCCCACGAGGTTGTCCTGGCTCGTCCGCTCCACGTAGAGCTCCTCCAGAACCCCGTCTTCCATGATCGCGATCCGGCATTCCTCCGGCTGCGACACGTTGATCAGCATTTCTTGCTTCATCGGATTGACCCTTCTATGTCTTCCGCCCGCGGGCGGCGTGGCCGTCAGGCCACTGTATGGGCAAGCAGACGCCGCATCTGGTCGCGCAGGTAGGCCTTGACCTCCTGCGCGGCGTGCATCGTCAGTGCCTTGTTGGCGATCAGGCGGCAATCGGTGACCGAAACGCTTCGGCACACCTGCTTGACCTCCGGGATGGCGCTCGCGGGCACGCTCAGGTGCCGCAAGCCCAGCCCCAGAAGCAGCTGCGTGTACATCACGCTGCCGCTCATCTGACCGCACACGTTGGCCGGAACGCCGGCCTCGTGCGCCACGTCCAGCGAGCGGCGCAACAGCCGCAGCACCGCCGGATCGCAGGCGTTGTACAAATCAGCCACTTCCTTGTTGCCCCGATCGACCGCCAGCGTGTACTGGATCAGGTCGTTGGTGCCGATCGAGACGAAATCGACCTCCTTGATGAATGCATCGAGCATCATCACGGCCGCCGGCGTCTCGACCATCATCCCCACCGGCATCTTCGGGTTGAACGCGATGCCGTGTTCGGCGAGATCCTCCATCACGTCGGCGAGCACCATCCGGGCCTGCCGCAGCTCGACGATCGTGGAGACCAACGGAAACATCACGCGAACGTCGCCCAGGGCGCTGGCGCGGAGAATCGCCCGCAACTGCGTGCGGAAGATCGGCAGTTGCCGCAGGGAGAGCCGGATGCTTCGCAGGCCGAGGCAGGGGTTTCGCTCCTCCTCGGGGGTCCGTTCGGTGAGCATCTTGTCGGCGCCGAGGTCGAGGGTGCGGATCACCACCGGCTTGTCCGGCATCGCCTTCACAACCTCGCTGTAGGCCGCGTAGTGATCCTCCTCGGTCGGCTCCCGCCTGCTCGTCAGGTAGAGAAACTCCGTGCGATACAGGCCGATGCCGTCGCAGCCGCGACTGATGCACTGCTCAACCTCGCTGGGGAACTCGATGTTGCCCATGATCTGCACGCGAACACCATCGGTCGTCTCTGCGGGCAGGTCGCGGAGGCCGTCGAGCCGGGCCGCCACGGTGCGGGCGGCCTCCTCTTCGAGGCGGTACTGGGCGATCGTCTCCTCGTCGGGCTGGAGGATGATCACCCCCTGGTTGCCGTCGAGGATCACCGGTTCGCCCCCCGACACGTCGGCCAGGAACGGGCCCACGCCCACCACGGCCGGAATCTCGAGCCCCTCGGCCACGATCGCCGTGTGGCTGCCCGGGCCGCCGAGTTCGGTGGCAAAACCCCTCACCAGCCTGCGGTCGAGGTTGGCCGTCTCGCTCGGAGTGAGGTTGTGGGCCAGCACGATCACCGGCTGCGAGATCGCCGCCAACGTCTCCCGCCGCTGGCCCAGGAGGTTGCGGAGCAGGCTCTTCTCCAGGTCGTAAATGTCGTGGGCCCGCTGGGCGATGTGATTGTCGAGGTTTTGAAAGGCCTTCGCGTAGCGGCGGAGCGTGCGGCTCACCGCATACTCCGGCCACCAGTTCTTGTCGCGGACGGCGCTGGTGAGTTCCTCCTGGAGCTTCGTGTCGTGAAGCATCGCCAGATGGGCCTCGAAGATGGCCGCGTACTTGTCTCCGAGTTCGGCCCGGATCGCATCGCGGTTTCGCTCGACCTCGTGAGCCGTCTCGGCCACGGCCGTGGCGAGCCGGGCGAGTTCGGTGTCGACGGCACTCCGTTCGACGAATCGCCGCGGAATGCGGAAGCCCTCGCTATCAAGAACGAGTGCTTCGCCGATCGTGACGCCGGGTGAGACGGCGATGCCTTGGAGTTTGAGCATCGGGCGCAATCCACCCGCCGGCTGCGGAGGCCCGCTCGGGAGATCGCT
>QWQL01000104.1 GCA_003670825.1 Planctomycetota bacterium | reverse complement strand
GTCGACGTAGATCACCCGGCCCTGATCCTTGCGGACCACCGGATTGGCCAGCGGCCCGAACTCGAGCCCCAGCCCCGTCGCCACCGGACAGCCGCCAAGAAGTCGCCCGCGCCGGTCCATGGTTAGGCCGCTCCAAAGATGCGGCGGGCGTTGGCCGTGGTGGCAGCCGCAAAGGCCTCCAGCGTCTCTCCGCGGGCCAGCGCCAGGCACCGGGCGGTGTGCACCACATTGGCCGGCTCGTTCCGCTTGCCGCGGAGCGGTTCGGGCGCGAGAAACGGACTGTCGGTCTCGACGAGCAACCGGTCGAGTGGCACCCCTTTGGCCACCTCGCGGAGCGCTGCCGACGACCGGAACGTCACCATCCCCGCGAAGCCAAGGTGGCAGCCGAGGTCGACCGCCTCGGCGGCCTCCGCCGCGGTGCCCGTGAACGAGTGCAGCACCGGCGTCACCAGCCCACGGCCGAGCGCCTCGCGGAGCATGTCGAGCGTGTCGCGGATGCTGTCCCGCGTGTGGATCACCACGGGCCGTGCAGCCCGCTGGGCGAGCCGCAGGTGACGATCGAAGAACTCCCGCTGGAGATCGGGAGATGCCGTGGTGCGATACCAGTCGAGACCCGTCTCCCCGACGGCCGCCACGCGGCCCGCCTCAACCAGCCGTACGATCCGATCCCACTCACCCGGCTCGGCCTCGGCGACGTCGTTGGGGTGGATCCCGGCCGCCGCCACGATGCCCGGCTCGCGGGCGGCGAGTTCTGCGGCTGCCTCGCTGTCGGCGGCCCGGGTGCCGATCACCGTCAGCCGCGTCACGCCGGCCGCACGAGCCCGAGCGAGCACGTCGGGCATGTCGGCGCCAAACCGCATCGGGTCGAGGTGGCAGTGGCTGTCGTAGAGTTCCATCAGCCCGCGGTCTACGCCGTGCCGGCAAGACCAGCCTTGAGTTTGGCGGCTAGTTGTTCGAGCACGTCGAGGTGCTGACGGGTCGACTGCTGCGCGTCGGTCACGAGATCAGCTGCGGCGGCATCGGTGCCGGCGGGGCCGACCAGCGCGTCGAGCACCGCGAGCTGCCGCTTGAGGCCGTCGATCACCCGCGGGAGCAACGCCCGGAGGTTGAGGTCATGAAGGCTGGTAAACGAAAGCGGATACGCGGCTCTTTGGGGCATGACAACCTCACGCTCCTGAAGCACCACCCCGGCTCGGTCCACCACGTTCCTGAGGTCCTCCACCGCGTCGGCCAGCGCTCGTTTGATCGGCTCGTCACCGGGGTACGACCAGATGCCGGAGTCGGCGAGATACATCAGCATCGACGGCTGGATCGCGGTGACGAGGCGACAGAGGGGTTGGGAGGCCATGCTGCTGAGTCTTCCGTTCTACGATGCGAACGTGCCGGCGAGTTGGGCATAGGCGTAGAGCCCCGACCAGAACACACCGAGCACCACGACCGGGACCACGAGCGCCGTAATGAGCGCCCCGGGCAGCCAGACGGCGGATGGTGTCGCAATGTAGTCCTCGGGCGGAGGATCGAACGTCATCACCTTCAGCACCCGCAGGTAGTAAAACAGACTGATCACCGTGTTGATGCCCCCCACGACCAGCAGCACCAGCATCAGCGGCCGCTCCGCCGCCACCGCAATCGCCTCGACGATCGAGGCAAACACGAGGAACTTCGACACAAAGCCCGCCAGCGGCGGCAGCCCGATCAGACTCACCAGCACCGCGGCTGCGGCCACCACCAGGCCCGGGCTGGTCCGGACGAGCCCGGCGTACGCGGCGATCTCCTCGCTCCGCAGCCGGTTTCGCAGCACGGCGACCAGGGCAAAGGCCCCGAGATTCATGAATACGTACGTGCCGAGGTAGAAGGCGATCGCCGCGACGGCCCGCCGACAGCCCTCCGGGTCGACACCCCGCAGTGCTACCGCCGCGGCCACACCCATCAGGAGGTAGCCGGCGTGCGCGATCGTCGAGTAGGCGAGGAGCCGTTTCATGTTCGTCTGTCCGTAGGCCGCCAGATTGCCGAGGGTGCAGGTGACTGCGGCCATCAGTCCGATGAGGTAGACCGCGAAGTGCCGCACGTCGGCCAGGCCCAGGGCCGAGGCCCCCGCCATCTCCTCCCCACCGAGCCATCCCAACCCGAAGGCCACGCGCAATGCCACGGCTACGGCAGCCGCCTTGCTCGCCACGGAGAGAAATCCGCCCACCTCGGCGGCCGCCCCCTCAAAGACGTCCGGACACCAGAAGTGGAACGGCACGGCCGAGAGCTTGAAGGCCAGCCCCGCGGCCAGCATCAGGCTGCCGAGGGCGAGGACCATGATCGGCCCTGCAGATTCGGCCGCGTAGAAACTGTCGGGGCTCTCGCCCACAACGCTCCCCAGCTCCGCCGCCATGCTGGGGAAATGGCAGGTGCCGAGCACGCCGGCCAGCAGGCTGATGCCGTAGAGCATCACTCCCGCTGCTCCCGCCCCATAGACGGCGTATTTCAGCGCGGCCTCCGAACTC
Source organism: Planctomycetota bacterium (assembly GCA_003670825.1). Lineage (GTDB taxonomy): Bacteria > Planctomycetota > Planctomycetia > Pirellulales > UBA1268 > QWPN01. The sequence goes on along the minus strand of QWQL01000104.1, from coordinate 7,874 downwards.
GCCTTCCGCCCCTTGAGAATGCCTACCAGCGCATAGGAAGGCACGCTCGCCATCTCAACGGCCATGAACAGCATCAGCAGGTGGTTGGACGATGCCATCAGGCACATGCCGAGCGACGCGCCAAGCACGAGCGTGTAGAAGTCGGCACCATCCTCGCGATCGGGAATCCCAGAGATCTTCGTAAACGGGATGTAGAGCACGAGGAACCCGGCCAGCAGAAAGCGGATGAAGGCCGTGAGCGGGTCGAAGATGAGCAGGCCGCCAAACAGTTCCCGCGAAGCTGGCACGGCCGCCGCTGCGAGTGCGGGCCACGGCGCACCAGGCAGACCCCGGAGATCACACCACGCATACCAGAGCGCGAACGCCACGCCGCCGAGGGCGACGAGGCCGGAATCGAGCCGCCGCAGCACCGGCAGCATCCGGCACAGCAGCACCAGCACGATCGTGGCTGCAAGCGTCAGTTCGACGCGAAAGAGCGGCAGCGATACGTCGAGCGTGTCGGAGATCGCGCCGGTGAGAAGTGATCCGAGATCCATGCGTCGTGGCCCGTAATGCCCGGGGTTCGTGGTCTGTCGATGTCCCGGTCCGTTGGCTGCCGTTCAGCCCCTCGATCAACTAGCGCACTCCGGTCACCTCGGCTGGCACTGGACCGCCGGCGACCGGCTGGGGCGGTTTGCCCCCGATGTCGCGGGTCCAGTCAGCGAGCGTCTCCACCTGCCGGTTCACCGACGGAGTCACGTAGTTAAAGATCAGCTGCGGCGCCACACCGAAGAGAATCGCGAGAAACACCAGCGGCGTTGCGATTGCCAACTCGCGGCCGGTGATCGGCGTCAGGTGGTCGCCATGCGGACCCTTGTATTCTCCGCCCAGGTACACCCGCTGGATCGCCCAGAGGATGTAGGCGGCGGTGAGGATCACCGTGAACGCAGAGATCACCGCCAACACGCGGCTGTAGTTCCAACTGGAGAGCGTGACGAGCACCTCACCGATGAAGCCGCAGAGTCCTGGGAGCCCGAGACCGGCGAAGAAGAGGGCCACTGCGAGCCCGCTGTAGACGGGCATCCGGTTGAAGATGCCACCACACTCCTCGAGGTTGCGGTGATGCACACGGTCGTAGAGCACGCCCACCATGAAGAACATGCCAGCCGACGAGATCCCATGGGCCAGCATCTGGAACATCGCACCGTTCACCCCCTGGGCCCAGGCGTCCCAGCGGAACTCGTTGCCGGCCGTAGCGCTCCAGACGCCGAGGCCCAGCATCACGTAGCCCATGTGGCTTACGGAGCTGTAGGCCACCATTCGCTTGAAGTCTTTCTGCGCGAGAGCCGCAAAGGCGCCGTAGACCATCGACACGACACCCAGACCGCACACGAGCCACGCCAGCGACAGCCCTGCCCCGGGGCAGATCGGGTAGCAGATTCTTAGGATGCCGTAGCCACCCAGTTTGAGCAGCACGCCCGCCAGGATCATTGAGATCGGGGTGGGAGCCTCCACGTGGGCGTCTGGCAGCCAGGTATGCACCGGCACCACGGGCACCTTGATCACAAAGCCGATCAGCAGGAGCAAAAACGCCCACGTCTCCAGGCTCATGCCCCAGAGATTCACGGCTGCGAACGGGGAGTTCGGGAGTTGGCCGAGCTGGGCGAGCGCTAGCAGGTTGAAGGTGTGGATCGGCCCCTTGGCCGACCGGATCACGGCGACCGCGTCAGCCTGGCCGGCCGCATCAAGGGCCGGGCTCACCACATGGCTTGCCACGAGCTGTTCCGGCGAGAGCGACCGCAGGTCGCTGGTGAAATACAGCATCAAAATCGCCAGGAGCATCAGCACGCTCCCGAACAGGGTGTACAGGAAGAACTTAATCGCGGCGTATTCCCGCCGAGGACCACCCCAGATGCCGATCAGGAAGTACATCGGCAGGAGCATCACCTCCCAGAACACGTAAAACAGGAAGAAGTCGAGCGACACGAACACCCCGAGCATGCCGGTCTCGAGGAGCAGGAACAGCACGTGGTAGGCCTTCACATGCTTCGTGATCGGCCAGCTCGCGCCGCAAGCCAACACCGACAAAAAGGTCGTCAGCACCACCAAGGGCATGCTGATGCCATCGACGCCAAGCAGGTAGTCGATGTTGAACGCTGGAATCCACGGCCTCTTCACCACTGCCTGCATGCCCGCCTCGCCGACGGTGAACTGCGCCGGTCCGACAGCCCCGAAGAGCGTTGGCCAGGCCATCCACAGCGAGAGCACGAAGACCGCGATCGTCGTGGCCAGCGTGATCCAGCGAATCAGTTCCTCGCGGGCCTTGGGAATGACCGGCAGCGCCATCACCGCCGCCACGAGAGCCGGCAGGAAGACGATCAGCGACAGGGGCCAGAGGGCGGGTTGGGCGATAGTGTCGGCAGGAGACATCGGGAAATCCGTCTGGGGTTCCGGGTGGATCGAGTGAGGGTCGGCGTCAGCCGGCAAGGGACGCCCTAAAGAACAGGCTCGCGATCACGAACAGGGCTACGGTGCCGATCGCGATGAAGGCCACGTACTGCCGGAGGCTGCCGGTTTGAAGAACTTTCAGCCTGGTGCCAGCCGACCAGGTGGCGGCCGCGGTCGCGTTGACAAGGCCATCGACGAGCGTGCGGTCTATCCAGGAATCGACCCCTGCCACCAGCCGCGTGACCCAGGCAAGGCCGTTCAGAAACGGATCGATGAGCCCCTGATCGATTCCGCTGGCGGTGGCAGCGAGCCCGTGGGCGGGCACGACGAAGAGGGCGTGGTAGAGCTCGTCGAAATACCAGCGGTTCGCAAGCAACGTGTAGACCGGCCGGAAGATCATTGCCACCGCCGCCGGGGAAATTACCCGCCAGACATACATCGCGGCGGCAAGCAGCACGCCGCCCAGCGCCGTCGCGAACGCCGTCCAGGTTGCCGTGGCGTGGAACGGCTCCCCGTGGCTGAGATACTCGGCGGGAATCGTCAACGTCTGGCCGAAGGCGAAGCCGCCGGTCGTGGTCTCGACTGTGCCGGCCGGCCGCGACTGCTCGAGCAGATTCGCGATTCCAAAGCCGCCGGGCAGCGTCCAGCCGGCCACCACGGCGAGCACCGCCAGCACGAGCAGCGGCATCACCATCACCTGCGGTGACTCGTGGGCATGCTCATGGACGTGATGATCGCGAGCCTTGCCGGCGAACGTCATGAACCAGAGCCGAAACATGTAGAAGGCGGTGAGGAACGCGCCGCCGGCCACCGCATAAAACAGGATCGCGTGTTGCGGGTTGGCCTGAGAGAAGGAGAGCGCCTGCGCGAGGATCGAATCTTTGGAGTAATAGCCCGACAAGCCGATCACGAACGGGATGCCCGCTCCGATGATCGCCAGGCAGCCGACGAGCATTGTGCCGGCCGTGTAGGGCATCACCTTCGCGAGTCCGCCCATCTTTCGCATGTCGTTGGTGTGGCAGGCGTGGATCACGGAACCCGAGCAGAGAAAGAGCAGGCTTTTGAAAAAGGCATGCGTCACCAGGTGGAACAGACCGGCGACCCAGCCGCCGACACCCAGCGCGAGCATCATGTAACCGAGCTGGCTCACGGTGGAGTACGCCAGCACCCGCTTGATGTCGTTGGCGACCAGGGCGATCGTGGCGGCGATGAACAGGGTGATCGCCCCCGTGTAGGCGATCACCAGCAGCACGTCGGGGGAGAGCACGGGGAAGAATCGGCCCACGAGATAGACCCCCGCCGCGACCATGGTCGCCGAGTGCACCAGCGCCGAAACCGGCGTGGGCCCTTCCATGGCATCCGGGAGCCAGACCGAGAGCGGAAACTGAGCGCTCTTCCCGACGCAGCCACAGAAGATTCCGACCCCGGCGATGAACAGCAACCAGTCACCGAGACCCTCAGCCCGCCAGGCCTCGATCTTTCCAGCGACCTCAGCCACGGGCGTGCGGGCCACCTTGTCAGCAGCCGCAAACTTCACCATCCCGTCCGGAACACGGAGCGCATGCCCCGACTCGGCCGGCCGCACGAGACTGAAGAGCCCGGGCACGGTCGCCGTCTGGCCGTCCGCCCCCACGACCTTCGCGTCGGCGAAGTGCAGGGTGCCGAGCGCCCCCCACAGGGCCATCAGCCCGATCAGCATTCCGAAGTCACCTACCCGGTTGACGATGAACGCCTTGTTGGCGGCGGTGGAGGCCGATTTCCGCTCGTAGTAGAAGCCGATGAGGAACCAGGAACAGATGCCCACCAGTTCCCAGAAAATGAACACCATTGCCAGATTGCCGGCGATCAGGATGCCCATCATCGAAAAGCAGAACAGCGATAGGGCCTGGAAGAATCGCGGGAACCGGCCGGCCCGGTGGAGGTGATGACCGTCCGCGAGCGTCACCTCGTGGTCGGTGACGTCGTGCAGTTCGTCATGCATATACCCCGACGCGTAGACGTGGATGCAGGTGGCGATGAACGTGACCAGCACGAACATCAGGATCGTGAGCGAATCGACGTACCAGCCGATCGAAAGTTTGAGCCGCCCTCCCTCGTAGAGCGTGTACCAGTCGCCGGAATAGGCCACCGGGGCGTGAACCCCCTGATCGTTATGGCTGGCGGCAGCGCCGCCGTGCCCCGACGCCTCGCCATGGTCGCCGGCATCGGAGTGGCCGGCGGCAGCATGATCGCTGGCGTGGGCGGCACCGTGATCGCCGCCATGATGCACGGCCGTCACGGGGTGCGCCCCCAGCCACGAGACGAACGCCACCAGCGAAAGGACCAGCGACGTCACAATCGCGGCCGTCGCCACCCAGGCCGCGTTGCGACCGTGCGGCCCCATCTTCGGGCCGAAGAACAGGATCAGCACGAACGACGCCAGCGGCAAAAGCCAGGCGATTCCGAGGAGCTGCGGGAGTTGGGTGGCGAGATCCATGATTACGGTGCAGGGCCTTCGGCCTACCCCTTGAGGTCGTCGGCTCGATCGACGTCGACCGTCGCGTGGTTGTTGTAGAAGTTGAGCGTGATCGCGAGCGCGACGGCAGCTTCAGCGGCCGCCAGCAGGATCACAAACACCGCGATCACCTGGCCGTCGAGGCCGAGCGACCTCGATCCCGCCCCCTGCAGGTACGGCGAGGCGAAGGCGACGAAGTTGACGTTCGCCCCGTTGAGCACCAGTTCGATGCCCATCAGTACGCCCAGGGCGTTTCGCTTGATCGCCATGCAGACGATGCCCGACACGAACAGGATGGCACCGACAACGAGGTAGTGGGCCACGCTCACCGGCTCGGTGAGCAGGCCGAACAGCGGCACGGCGAATGACAGTCCCGGCAGCATCACCGACCTCCCGAGAGCACCGAAGCCCCGCGCGACCGGTCACGGCCGATCGCCGCATGCTCGGCGACAGACGCCGGTGGCTCGACCGAAGCTGCCACCTCGATCGCCCGCGGCGTCTTGCGGCGCTTCGCGCGGGCGAGATACGCAGCTCCAACGAGCACCACCAGCAAGTGGATCGAAACGATCTCGAACGGCAGCACATAGCCTGGCCGCACGTTCTGGGCGGGCGCTCCGACGCCGGGTTCGTCGACGCGGACGCCCACCAGCGCCATTCCGATCGGAGTGGCTGCCGGCTCGGCGACGATCCCGGCGGCTGGCTGCTTCCACGCCGTCACCGAAAGCGCCGCCTGAAGCAACACGGCGAGCAGCACGACGCCGACCACGCCGGCCACCACGCGGTCGCGGCCGCTCCCCTTGATCGACACAAACGGGGCCTGGGCCGTGAGCATCACGCCAAAGACGAGCAGCACGAGCGTGCCGCCCACGTAGATCATCAGTTGCATGGCCCCGACGAACTCGGCCCCGGCCAGAAAGAACAATCCCGCCGTCGCCCCGAGCGAGAGCACCAAGTAAAACGCCATCCGCACCACGTTGTCGGCGGCGACCACGGCCACCGCGAAGCCGCAGGCCACCGCCGCGAACAGAAAGAAGAAGAACGAGTGCCAGTTGATGAAGGCCAGCGGCAGGGGTGCCGCGAATAACGCTGTGGCGACGTACGGCATCATGCGGCCACCTTCACAACCGTGCCGGCATCCTCACCGACCGACTGGGCGGCGCCACCGGGACCGGGCAGCCAACCCTCCCTGATTTCGGCCGCCGGCCGCCGTAGGCCGGGAACCAGGCCGCCGGGAAGCGCGATTTGCCAGAGCATCGCCCCGAGAAACATGGCCGCCGCCAGGGGCGTGCAGTACTTGAGGCAGGTCGCCATCACCTGGTCGATGCGGAGCCGGGGCAGCGTCCAGCGAATCCACATCATCACCAGCACGCCGAGCGTGGCCTTACCGAGCAGGTTGACCATGCCAAGCAGGCGAACGAAGTAGTTCGCCGTGTCACTCGTGCCCTCGGAGAGCCCGAGGATGGAAGCCACCGGAACGGGACCGTTCCAACCTCCCATGAAGAGGATGGCGGCCAACGCACTGACGAGAAACATCGAGCCGTACTCGGCCATGAAGAAATAACTCCACCGGAGGCCGGAATACTCGGTGTGGAACCCAGCCACGAGTTCGCTCTCCGCTTCGGCGAGGTCGAACGGCGCCCGGTTCACGCTCGCAATCGCGCACGTCACGTAGATCCAAAAGACGACAAACGTGAACGGGTCGTGAAATAGAAACCAGCTGGTGAACCACCCTCCTTGTTTCTCGGCGATCGTGACCAGGTCCATGCTGCCTGCCAGCATCACGGGCACCACCACACACATTCCCAGCGGCACTTCGTAGCTGACGACCTGGGCCGCCTCCCGCATCGCTCCGAACAACGACCACTTCGAGGCCGACGCGTAGCCCGCCAGAATCACTCCGAACACCTCGAGCCCCAGGACGGCGATCACGAAAAACACGCCGACGTTCAGCCGCTGCCCGATGAAATCAAACGCGAACGGAAATGCGATGAAGGCACAGAACGACGCACAGAAACTGACGTAGGGGGCGATGCGAAACAGCATCCCGTCTGCCCCGTCAGGCATCAGATCTTCCTTGGCGAGAAGTTTGATGCCGTCCGCGAGCGACTGCAGCCAGCCGAACTTGCCGCCGGTCCGCGTCGGACCGAGCCGATCCTGGATCCGCCCGGCGATCTTCCGCTCGGCCCAGATGAAGGCCAGCGCACCGCCGGCGATGACGTTGAGAATCAGGACGGCGGCCACCATGGCCGTGATCGACCATGCCAGCCATGCCGGCAGCTCCAACGTAGTGATCAAAAAGTCAGCCATCGGTCAGCGTGCGCCGCGCCTCGAAAGCCAGACGAACCGCGGATTTCCCGGACGGAAACCCACTTCGTGAAAAATCGCACGAAGTTTGCCGTACGCCAACCCTTTCCACAAGCCCCGCAGAGGAACCGGGGTGATTGCTGCCTGACTCATGGCCTCCAGACAGAACGGGCGGCCCACCACCCACGCGCCACGATATGTTCGCCTACCGATCGATCTCACCCATCACGACATCAAGGCTGCCCACGATGGCCGGGACGTCGGCGATCAGGCAGCCGCGGCAGAGTTCATGGGTCACGGCAAGATTCGAGAACGAGCTCGACCGAGCCCGGGCCCGCCACGGAATCGCCGAGCCGTCGCTGACGATGTAGAACCCCATCTGGCCCTTCGGGCACTCTGTCTCGAGGTAGGCGTCGCCGGCGGGCATCTTCTCGGTGAGTTTCACCGGGTCGCCGAGCGGGCCCTTGCAGGCCGAGTAGCGGTCGATTGCCTGCCGCACGAGATCCATCGACTGCACCACCTCGAGCATCCGCACGAAGAACCGGTGCCAGCAGTCGCCCAGCACCGCATCGGCCGGCACGGCGGGGTAGTCGTGGTCTCTGGGATAGTGACCGTCTTTCATCACGGCCACTTCGAAGCCGTAGCCGTC
>QWQL01000008.1 GCA_003670825.1 Planctomycetota bacterium | reverse complement strand
CTTCTCGACGCCCTATCGTCACGAAAGACAACGACTTTCTGGCCCGGGCTCTGGTGCGAGGCCATCCCCCACAGGTCGTTCAAGTCTGCCTCGGAAACGCCTCGACTCGTCAAATCGCCAACCTTCTTCAGGCCCGGCTTGATGACATCGAGCGATTCGTGATGGAGAGCAACGAGTCGGTCTTCATGCTGCGGGAATAACGTCGACGAAATAACTTCCTGTCACTTCAATGCTGGCAAGGGGCGGTTGGGAACGGGGAATGTCGCTACTACCGGGGAACGCCGCAGAAGAGAGCATGAAGTGCCGTGAGGACGTCCGGGTCGAGGGACGTCAGCCGGCCTCGAAGGTGCTCCGACAGTTCGTCCCACGCGGCAAGACGCCCGGATGCAGCGACAAATGCCGGTATTTCGGAGGTTGCACACAAATGTGCACACTCTGACTCGGCTTCTGCTGTTTCGCTCGGAAGAATCGCGGTTCGTTCGAATCCTGTGTTGCCCACTCAGTCGGTTTGCTGCGGCTCGCAGCGATTCGCAGCATTTGGCACGATCAGCAGTTTTTGGCCGAGTGACCTACTACCGGCGGAAGCGGGTGTACGGCGGGCTGCGGACTGACCAGGCGACGCGGCTGAAGGATCTCGAGAAGGAGAACGCTTGACTGAAGCGGCTCCTTGCGGACGCCGAGTTGGACAAGGCGATCTTTCGGGAGGCGGTCTCTCTGTGTTTACACGCTCGAATCACTCTGCCCGCACCACCCGCCTGACCCGACCGCCGCTGACCACTTTCCGACCGCGAATACACGCCAGCCCGATCCGCTGAGAGGCACCTTCCCGAGGCCTACAGCCGGAGCGCTCGATCAAGAAAACATGGAGAAGGGGACTCTGCCGTGAGATCAGGGTGGAGCGAATCGCCCCACCGACTGGAGCGAATCGCCCCACTGACTGGAGCGAATCGCCCCACACACGAGGAGTCCCTTTGGTGAATCTCGGTTTATTGTGTCGAGCCAAGGCCGAGGACGTTTTCGGTCGTTTTTCCGTACAGAACCCAGGTATTGTCGCTGCGGACTGGGGCTTGGGGCAGACGAATGTTTTGGAAAAAGCGGGGTTTGGTACGCGATGTGCACTGTTGGAAAGTCACCAAGAGCAGCGTCGCATCCCTCCGGTGCGTGAATACGAGTACTGGCTTTTGCCCCCCGCTCGTCATTCCCTGGAGACCTGCTCATGCGTTTGAATGCTTGCACGCGATCTTTTCGCCGCAGCCTCATGGCCGCGTGCATCTGTGCCGTTGGATTCGGGCTTGGAGTGCAGTCCGCCCGTGCCGTCACAATCCACTGGGTGACGGTGGGCGATCCGGGGAACACGGCGGACACCACTGGGGACCCAAATCCCGCCGGTGCCGTGGCTGACGCGTTTCAGATCATGAAGTACGAGTGGACCAACTCGCAGTACGTGGACTTCCTGAACACTGTGGATGCATCGGGCACGAATCCAAACTCCGTCTACAACGCGAGCATGGACAGCAGCGTACGTGGAGGGATCAGTTTCACATTTGGTTCGGCCTCCGGCAGCAAGTACGCCGCGAAGTCGAACATGGGCGACAAGCCGGTAAACTTCGTGACTTGGTTTGATGCGGCGAGAGTTTCCAACTGGCTGTTTAACGGCTCGACGGGCACATCGAGCACTGAGACGGGTGCCTACACGCTCAATAATGCGACCAGCGGCAATGCACCGGCGGTGAACTCCGGTGCGACGTTCTACGTGCCGACGGAAGACCAGTGGTACAAGGCGGCCTACTACAAGGGCGGCAACACGAACGCGGGCTACTGGGATTACGCGACCCAGAGCGATACGGCTCCGACGGCGGTGACTTCTGGCACGACCGGCATCGGCTCGGCCGGCAGCACGGGGAACTTTGCAAACTACAACACGACAGCCGACTGGAATGGCCAAGTCGGCAACGCGACGACGGTGGGCACCAATGGCGGAGCAAGTGCCTACGCTGCGTTTGACATGAGCGGGAACCTGTACGAATTGAACGACCTCACGGGTGCTGCTGGCTCGTCTCGTGGGCTGCGGGGCGGCAACGTGGTCAATACCGCGTTCTTCTTGTCGACTTCCTACAGGAACACGACCGCCCCGTCGTTTGAGAACGGCGTCACCGGTTTTCGCCTCGCTGCGGTTGCCGTACCCGAGCCATCGACGTGGGTGATGGGAGCGGTCGGTCTTGCCTGTGGAGGTTGGCAGATGTTCTGCCGTCGCAAGCGGGCCTGACACGCGCCAGCCATCGTGATTCCAACGCGAGCGTGCCGTGGAGGCGGGAGGTGAGCGTGGGGGCTGGGTTGACAGCGGCGCATCCAACGAGACCTGCTACAGTCTTAGCCACTTCGTCCTCGAAGAAGATGGATGTCCTACGGCTTCTACAGATCAAGGAAATAACCATGTGTCATCGATTCCTGTCGGGTCTGCTTGTCGTGGCGGCGATGGCACTGATCACGGCAAGGCCCGTGCAGGCGGCTGATGACGACACGCAGGCAGTCAAGGCGGCGAACCGCACTTTTCACGACGCTCTCAACACGCTCTTCACCGGCGACGCAGCCCCCATGAAGGCCATCTGGTCTCATGCCGATGACGTGACTTACATGGGGCCTGTCGGCGGCATGCAGGTCGGCTGGTCGCAGGTCGAACCGTACTGGGACAAGCAGGCGGCTAAAAAACTAGGCGGCAAGGTCGACCCTGTGGACGTGCATATCACTGCTAGCCCCACCTTGGCCGTCGTTCATTACTACGAGACGGGCGAAAATATCATTGACGGCAAGCCGCAGCCCGTGAACATCCGCGCGACGACCACGTTCCGTAAAGAAAGCGGCCAGTGGAAGGTGATTGGCCACCATACCGACACGCTGGCATACCTGCAGAAGTAGGCAGCCCGACGAACATGGGCGTCATCTCATGGAAGATGAAGAGATTTTGGGACGTGGAGATGGCCCCGCACTGGATGAAGATCGACGGCAAGATCGGCTGTGCGTTTAGTTCTGCTGGCGGGTGGGGTGGCGGCATGGAGTTGGCCTGCCAGAGCGTCCTGACGGTGCTGATGAACTTTGGGTTTCTCGTATTTGGCGTGACAGACTACGTGTCCCGCGACATGACCCTGCACTACGGAGCGGTGTCAGCCAAGGCCCCAGAAGAAGAGCAAGCCCGGGCAGCGTGTCGGTGTCTGGGCAGAAGGCTCGCCGAATGGACGGCCACCTACGTCCATGGGGTCAAGACAGAGCACCCGGGCCTGAAGCTGGCCCAGAGACGGCCGCCGCATGGGTGACAGACACCGCCCCTCAGACTCAGGGGAGGTCGATACCACCCAGCGCCGCCATTTTCGACCGCCCCGCGCCGCCGTTTTCAACCGCCGTCAACATTGTGTGCTCTCGAAGGGTTCGTGCCATGAATATGCGTGCCGCCATGCTCGAGGATTTTTCCGGCCCCGCGGGGATTCGCGTCGTCGAAATCCCCGTCCCAACGCCCCGCCGCGGCGAGATCCTCGTCAGGGTGATCTGTTCGCCGGTGAACCCGTCCGACGTCCTGTATTGCTCTGGGAAATATAGTTCTCCGCCGAGACTCCCGGTGGTTCCCGGATTCGAAGGGTGTGGCACCGTCGTCTCGTCGGGAGGCGGCTGGCTGGCCAATCGCCTCGTCGGCAGGCGGGTAGCCGGGGCCGTGCAGTCTGGCCAGGGCTTCTGGGCCGAGTACGTCGTTCTGAAGGCCGTGGAGGCCTTGCCGATCCCCGATGAAGTGAGCAACGAATCGGCCGCGTCCGCCTTCATCAACCCGCTGACTGCTTTGGGCCTCGCCCGGCCCGTGATCAAGGGACGTCATCGGGCGATGATTCACACCGCCGGGGCCTCCCAACTCGGCCGGATGCTGATCCGTCTGAGCAATCGCCATGCTTTCCCGCTCATCAACATCGTGCATCGCGATGCTCTCGTCGCCGAACTGCAGGCGGACGGCGCTAAGCACGTGCTCGACAGTAGTCGGGCCGACTTCCAGGAATCGCTCACAAGCCTGGCCCGAGACCTCAAAACGACGTGGGCCGCCGACGCCGTGGCGGGGAGCATGACGGGCATCCTGGCCGCGTGCATGCCCTCCGGTAGCACGATCGCAGTCTACGGCGTGTTGTCTGGGGCCGAATCGATGGTCAATCCGGGCGATCTGATTTTTCGTGGTCAGAGCGTGAGCGGCTACTGGGTATCCCGCGAGTTTCAGGATCGCAGTCTACTCGGGCTCCTGCGCATCTCACGGTTTCTGCGGAGTGCCCGTCGGCTGCTCACCACCGACCTGCAATCGAAGGCCCAGGCCCATGTGCCACTCGAGGACATCGCCACGAGCCTGCCGAAACTGATGCAGTCCACGAGCAGAGGGAAAGTTTATGTCCGTCCCGGCGGTTGACTCTCTCCGCCTGTATTCCCGCCGCCGTTGTCGTAGGTGATAGAAAAATGATCTCTGTTAAACTCCTGCCGAGCCGGTACCCTCTTTCGATTGGACTCCGAACCAGAAGAGCCTCACGCATGCCCCACGTCACTTCTCGCCCGGGCCAGCAGACTGTAAGGCGTGGCGGTGCGGCTGCGTTTACGCTCGTCGAACTGCTGGTGGTGATCGCGATCATTGCCACGTTGATCGGGCTCCTGCTGCCCGCTGTTCAGTCTGCCCGTGAGGCGGCACGCCGCACGGCATGCCGAAGCAGTATGCGGCAGATCGGCCTCGCGCTGCATACCATGCACGACGCGAAGAGGTATCTGCCGCCGCTCGCTGCGCCCACGTCATTGACGGCGCTCTCGGTTCCGGGGCCTTACAAGGGGGCGATCGGCTTCACGGTATTCACCTGGCTGCTGCCATTTCTCGAGGAGGACGTGCTTTTCCGGCAGGCGGACCGGAACGTCAACACGCCGGTTTCCGGGGCGCCCGGCCGCGGCCGCGTGTATTCGGTGTCAATCGCCACGTTCCGCTGCCCGTCGGACGGCTCCAGCGAGGGTGGCATGTCACTGACGAAAAACGGGGGCGCCGATGGCTGGGCGGTGGGCAACTATGCCGCCAACTACAACGTGTTCGGCAACCCGCTCGCCTCCACTCCGGACGACCGCGTGCAGGGCCGGGCCCGGATCCCCCAGACATTCGCCGACGGCACGTCGCACGTCGTCATGCTTGCCGAACGATACGGCACCTGCGGCAGCGGCGGCTCGCTGCAGGATGCCCGAACTGCGGGCAGCCTCTGGTCAGACTCGAACAGCCGCTGGCGGCCCGTGTTCTGCGTGAATGAATATGAGCAGACTCCAAACGCGTCAGGGTACACCTCGTGCGCGATGTTCCAGGTAGCCCCCGCCTGGCTGACGGGGTGCGACAGCACCCGGGCTCAGACCGCTCATACGGGCGGCATGAGCGTGACCATGGGGGACGGCAGCGTGCGTGGGGCGAGCGACTCGATGGACGAGCAGGCATGGTCCGCGGCCTGTGACCCCCGCGACGGCCGCACCGTCGGCCATGATTGGTGAGAGGGTGTTTGGTCGTGAGAAATGACGACCGGGGCCCGATCCGTGGGGCCGGAGTGGTCGCTCGGCACGGCAGTGCCTCTCAACAAAACGAGTGTCGGCTGCGACATCGGCCACCACCAGCAACGGAACCGAACAGGCATGGCCACTCCTCCGCTCGTCGACGTCGTCTCAAGGCAGTATGAGCGGTGGGTCTACCCGCAGCCCATCCTCGACCTGCCGGCCTGGCTGGCCGGCAACTGGCAGTGGTTTGATCCCGCCCATGCCCACCGGATGTTCTGGCCCGACCGGGGCTACAAGCCCAACCTAGACATCCTCGTTGCCGGCTGCGGTACCAACCAGGCGGCGGTGTTCGCCTACACGAATCCGGGAGCGACTGTGGTGGCCATCGACGTCAGCCAGCCGTCGCTCGATCACCACCGGTATCTCAAAGACGCCTACGGGATGCGAAACCTGGAACTGCACAGGCTTCCGATCGAGGACGCGGGCACGCTTGGTCGCGAGTTTGACCTGATCGTGTCGACCGGCGTTTTGCATCATATGGCCGAACCCACGCAGGGCATGCAGGCGCTGGCCGGATGCCTACGGCCCGAGGGTGTGATCGCGATCATGCTCTACGCCCGCTACGGCCGAATCGGCGTCGAGATCCTGCAGTCGCTCTTCCGCGACCTGAGCCTCGAACAAGACGAGGCCTCGCTGGCGGTGGTCAAGGAAGCGATCACAGCGCTGCCGCAGGAGCATCCGGTCCGCAGCTACCTCGCCATGGCCCCAGACCTACAGTTCGACGCGGGGCTCGTGGACACGTTCCTTCACGGCCGTGACCGCAGCTACACGGTGGACGACTGCCTCGAACTCGTCGCCTCGGCTGGGCTCGTCTTTCAGGATTGGTTCCTGAAGACGCCCTACGAGCCGCCGTCGTCGGGCGGCGGGTTCCATGCCGCGGTGGCGGCGCTGCCGGAGGAGAAGCGGTGGTCGGTGATGGAGCGGATCAACACCCGCAACGCCTGCCACTTCTTCACGGCCTGCCGTGCCGACCGTCCCCGCGAGCGGTATTCGATCGACTGTGCGTCAGAGGAAGCGCTCGAGTACGTGCCCTCGCTCCGCTACCGCTGCGGCCTCAACGGCAGCCAGCTCTCCCGGCCTGGCTGGACCATGAGCCTCGACCCCGTGCAGGCGGCACTGCTCCAGCAGATGGACGGTCGCCGCACGATTCGCGAGATTATGGTCGCCGCGTCACAGCGCGGGGAACTACCACCGCAGAGCCAGGCCGAACTCGACCAGCTCGGAAAGTCGGTGTTTCAGTTGCTCTGGAGGGCCGACTTCCTGGTGATCGGGCGAGAGCGGGTTTCCTGAAGCTTCTCGGCGAACGGCTCACCCAGCTCTCGTACCAGTTGGTCGGCGGCCAGGCCGTCGCGGGCAGGTCGTGGTCTGGAGGGCCCCGCGATGCCGGGCCTCCCAAGCCTCCGCGGCTCGCTATCGTACCGTGGAGAGGTCGAACCGGTCGAGGTTCATCACCTTGGTCCAGGCAGCCACGAAGTCGGTGACAAACTTGTCGCCGGCGTCCGCGCTCGCATAGACCTCGGCGATCGCTCGCAACTGAGAGTTGGAGCCAAACACCAGATCCACGCGACTGGCGGTCCACTTCACGTCACCCGACGCACGGTCTCGGCCCTCGAAGAAGTGGTCGCACACAGGCGACTTCCGCCACTCGGTCCCCATGTCGAGCAGATTGACGAAGAAGTCGTTGGTCAACGTCTCGGGACGCTTGGTGAAGACGCCCAGTTTAGCCTGGGGGCCACTATCCGCGTTGATGCCCAGAACGCGAAGCCCACCGACGAGAACGGTCATCTCAGGGGCCGTGAGCGTCAGCAGTTGGGCCCGGTCCACGAGCAGCTCTTCCTCGCGGCGATCGATCTTCCTGGCGGTGTAGTTTCGGAAGCCATCGGATGTGGGCTCGAGCACGGCGAACGACTCGACATCGGTCAGCGCCTGGGTGGCGTCGGTGCGGCCCGCGGTGAACGGTACGGCGACGTCGTGTCCGGCCCGCTTGGCAGCCTCCTCGACAGCGGCAGCGCCACCAAGCACGATCAGATCGGCCATGGAGACCCGCTTGCCGTCGGTTCGCCCGGCATTAAACGCCTGTTGAACCCGCGCGAGCGTGGCCAGCACGCGGGTGAGTTCGGCGGGCTCGTTCACCTCCCAATCCTTCTGAGGTGCCAGCCGAATCCGACCGCCGTTGGCACCGCCCCGCTTGTCGCTGCCGCGAAAGGTCGATGCCGACGCCCAGGCTGTGGAAACGAGGTCAGAGATCGAAAGGCCCGATCCGAGCAACGTCCGCTTGAGGGCCGCCACGTCTCGTTCGTCGATCAGAGGATGATCCACCGCCGGCACGGGATCCTGCCACAACTGCGGCTCCGGAACCTCCGGCCCCAGGAGCCGCGACACGGGCCCCATGTCGCGATGCGTGAGCTTGTACCAGGCCTTCGCAAACGCGACCGCAAACTCCGCCGGTTTTTTATGAAACCGCTTGGAGATTTTCTCGTAGCTCGGGTCCATCCGCAGGGCCATGTCGGTCGTGAACATCATCGGGGCATGCGACCGCTTCGGGTCGTGGGCATCGGGCACGGTGCCCTGGGCCGCGGCGTCTTTCGGCGTCCACTGCCAGGCGCCGGCCGGGCTCTTCGTGAGCTCCCATTCGTAGCCGAAGAGGTGCTCAAAGTAGCCGTTGGACCACTCCGTGGGCGTGGTCGTCCACGCCCCCTCCAGGCCGCTGGTGATCGTGTCATCGGCATTGCCCTTGCCGAAGCTGTTCTTCCAGCCCAGGCCCTGCTCGACGATGTCAGCACTCTCCGGCGCCGGGCCGACGTGATCCGCGCTGGCGGCGCCGTGCGATTTTCCGAAGGTGTGGCCGCCGGCGATCAAGGCCACCGTTTCTTCGTCGTTCATCGCCATGCGGCCGAACGTCTCTCGAATATCCCGGGCCGCGGCGAGCGGATCGGGCTTGCCGTTGGGTCCCTCCGGATTGACGTAGATCAAGCCCATCTGGACGGCGGCCAGCGGGTTTTCGAGCTGCCGATCACCGCTGTAGCGATTGTCGCCGAGCCACTCGCTCTCAGGTCCCCAGGAAATGTCCTCCTGCGGCTCCCAGACGTCGGAACGCCCGCCGGCAAACCCGAATGTTTTGAAGCCCATCGACTCCAGCGAGACGTTGCCGGCAAGCATCATCAGGTCGGCCCAGGAGATCTTGTTGCCGTACTGCTGCTTGATCGGCCAGAGGAGCCGCCGCGCCTTGTCGAGGTTGGTGTTGTCGGGCCAGCTGTTGAGCGGGGCAAACCGCTGGGTGCCGTAGCCCGCGCCCCCCCGGCCGTCGCTGATCCGGTAGGTGCCCGCGCTGTGCCATGCCATCCGAATGAAGAGCGGACCGTAGTTCCCGTAGTCGGCTGGCCACCAGGCCTGCGACGTGGTCAGGAGTTTCCGCAGGTCCTGCTTCAAGGCATTCAGGTCGAGCGTCTGAAACGCCGCGGCGTAGTTGAAGTCGCCGCCCATCGGACTCACGCCGGGGGCGTTCTGATGCAGGATCTTGAGGTTGAGTTGATCCGGCCACCAGTCGGCGTTTGACATGACGCCGGCTGCCGTATTCCGCGCCGAGGCCGCAGGGACGTCGTGCATCACCGGACACTGGCCCGCAGGATCCTGTGCGAATGCAGCCGAGGCGAGGATTGCCGCCATCACGCCGCAGAACATGTTTCGCCATGCCATTGCCCGGCTCCTTGTCGGTCTGGCACGGGCTGCCCGTGCCAGACGGTTGATCGGATCGGTGTCGGGCGTCAGCCACGCTGCCCCGCACTGCCTGCGAAGTATCGCAGGCAGTGCGGTATGATTCAAATACACGAGATGCATCGTATGTCTTGGTTCAGCGTGAACTGGAATCGCGTGGGCAAGGCGGAAGGCAACACCGTGCGGCTCCATGCCGCTTCAGTCATGGCCATTGGAGCCCCTCCCAGGGCGGTGGCCGCCGCCGCCCCACGTCTGGTAGACCTTCTTTCATGGATGCCACTGCGGACAATCACCCCCAATCGTGTCGGTCGTGCTGTTTTTGGCGGCCTGTGAAAACGGTCGGCGACGGCACCGGTTGGGGGCAGTGCCGCAGAATGCCCCCTGCCCTGCCCGCGATCCGCGACGACAAACTCGCCCTCGTGGGTATCTGGCCCCACACCGATGGTCGCGACTGGTGCGGTGAATGGCAGCCAGGGGACGACCGCCCCGGCGGCGGACCGCCCCGATAGCCCGGGAGGCACGCGGGCTGAAAATAGGGGCTTTGAGGCCCGGAACTCCCCCCCCGGTGTTGTGGCCGGACGCGCTGAATGATAGAACGTTTCTCGTTCGACTGACCCTTGTCAGCACTCTTTTCCGTTCGGGAACTGCGGGTTGTGCTTCGGCAAAGGTCGACTGGTCGATGGGTTCTTGAACAGTTCCCCATTTCTTGAGGTTTGAGTTCTATGTCTCGGAAGATTTACGTGGGGAACCTCCCCTGGTCCACCGCGTCGGCGGATCTCGAAGCGATGTTTGCTCCTCATGGTGCTGTGCGGAGCGCCGAGGTGATCTCCGATCGTGAAACGGGCCGTTCGCGCGGCTTCGGTTTCGTCGAAATGGAGACCGACGAGGGCCTGCAGGCGGCGATCACTGCCCTCAACGGGCAGGAGATCAACGGCCGTCCGCTGACGGTCAACGAAGCCCGTGAGCGTACGCCCCGACCGGGCGGCGGCGGTGGCGGCGGCGGCGGCGGTCGTGGTGGCTACGGCGGCGGCGGTGGTGGCTACGGCGGCGGTGGCGGCGGCGGTGGCGGGCGTGGTGGCTACGGCGGTGGT
>QWQL01000053.1 GCA_003670825.1 Planctomycetota bacterium | reverse complement strand
TC
Source organism: Planctomycetota bacterium (assembly GCA_003670825.1). Classification (GTDB taxonomy): domain Bacteria; phylum Planctomycetota; class Planctomycetia; order Pirellulales; family UBA1268; genus QWPN01. Next base: position 10,626 of record QWQL01000053.1, on the reverse strand, counting down.
TCGGCGGGCGGGACGGTGGGAGCGGGGACGTACAGCTCGGCCGATCCAAACTTTGGTGGTGACTGGAAGTCTGGCGTATCCCCCGGCTACGCCGGTCTCCAGATGCTATCCGGCACCGACGCGTATTACGGCTGGGTGAGCATCAACTACGTCGTTGGCAGCCCGAATCAGGTGACGGTGAACGCATTCGCCTTCGAGAACCAGCTCAACACGCCGATCACGGTCGCCGCGGTGCCGGAGCCCACGACCGTAGCCCTTCTCTCGGTAGGACTGCCAACTGCCGTGGCGTTCGAGGTCTCCCGCCGGAGGCGAAGGAGAGTTCGTGCGAGCCGGCTTCGCTCCGCGAACCACACGTAAAAGCCTCTGGGCGTGAGCCCTGGGTGGCGCGACGTCGCCATCGACATGAAGGGATTTCTTTTCACCGCCCGTCTCTCGTAGGTGCAGGTTTTCTACCTGTACCGCCATCGACGCTGATCAGCGCAGCTCAAAAACCTGTAGCTACGTAGTGAGCCCGTACCTCATGAACCGTGTGACGCCGTCAGGCTTTCAACGGTGATGCGTCCGCTGATTCGTCCCTCGATTTGCCCGTTTCGTCCCAAGCGCGCCCGATTCGTCCCTACCCATGCCCGATTCGTCACATTTCATTCCGCGGCTCTTGGCGCTCCGGTATAACGGCGTACAACTCGCGCAGGTTTAGTGATTTCACGCCACTCATGTCATCAGGGGGGTTCGCTGGCACACCGACGATTTATGCATTGAGCACCAACAACGGCATCCAGGCGCTCCAAATCGTGCCCGAGCCGACCACCACGGCCGTCGCCCTCGCCTGCGGTGCGGGCCTGGTGGCGTTGATGCGGCGGCGAGGCCGGCGTCAAAACTCGTAGGCGACGCCCGGCTTCACGAACTCCACGCGGGGCAGGTTCAGGGCCTCCAGTTCGCGGGCGATCTCAGCCGCGAACCGGGCCTTGCGATGGACGACGATCCAGCGGACATCGCGGCGGCACTTCCGCACCTCCGCCGCAAACGTCGCCGGGCAGTGATGCCCCGTCATGGCGGCCAGGTCGGAATGGCCGTTGGGAAAACTCACCTCCAGAAAGACGGCGTCGAGCCGAGGCGCCGCCGCCAGGTGCTCCCAGAGCACGTCCGTCGGCCCGGTGTCGGACGGAAACGCCACCGCAGCCCGGCCGTCGTCGACGACAAAGCCGAGCGTGTCGACGCAGTGCGACACCGGAATGGGCGTGATGGTCAGCCCGGCCCGCATGACCGGCTCGTGAAGCTTCAGCGGCGTGCCCGTCACGAACCGGTCGTCGCCGGTCGAGAGCGCGAAGAAGTCGGGCCAGACGCGGCCGTTGAAGACGTCGCGGTGGATGAAGTCGAGCACATCCTCCATGCCCAGCAGCTCCACGCAGTCGGGCCCCGGCATGTAGACATTCTCCAGAAAGATCGGCAGCGTGGCGATGTGGTCGACGTGCTCGTGCGTGATGAACACGTACCGCACCCGCTCCTGCTTCTGCAGGTTGGAGACCAGGCCGAGCGAGCCGGCGTCGATGGCGATCTCGTCGTTGACGAGAAACGACACCAGAAACTGGGCCTCTGTCGGCGGGATGCTGGAGGGGAGCAGTTCGACCTTCATCACGGCGTGCCTCCTAGGGCGCGGCAAAGAAATCATGGATCTTGCGGAAGATGTCCTGCACCTCCGGCGTGGCGCGGCCCACACCCGAGATCGCCTGCGTCCGCTCGGCGAGCCGCAGCTGGAGCGACCTGCACAGGGAATCCATCAGCTCCGGCTCGGCCACCAGCATCGCCCCGAACGACGCCTTCCCCACTTCGAGCAGCCGCGACTCGCACAGCGTGGTCACCGTGGCCACCCGCGGCGCCCCGGTCATCAGCGACATCTCGCCGAAGTAGTCTCCCTCCCCCAGCACAGCGAGCCTGGCGGCGGGCTGGTCTGCCTCGCGGGCCGTCACCTCCACGCTTCCCGTCATGATCACGAACATGCTGCCGCCCGGTTCACCCTGCCGGATCACCTGCTCGCCCGCCGCGTAGATGCGATCGACGTTCTCCTCCGCCAGCCGGCGGACATGCGTCGCCCCGAGCGAGTCGAGCAGGCCGATGCGCTTGAGGCACTCGGCCCGGCGATCGATCGCCGACTCCCGGCTTTCCGGCGGCGGCGGCGGAGGCAGTTCCGTGAGCCGGATCGCATGCGTTGCCACGGGGATCTCGATCCCATGCCGGGCGAGCGCGTACCAGATCCGGTCCCGTGCCATGCCGTCCACGCGGTCGCGTTTGTCGAACTCTGTCGTGAACAGCCGCACCCAGTGCTCGATGCCCCGTTCCTTGAAATCGTTGGTGACCACCGAGGGCGGGGGCCGCTCGAGCACGCCGAAGCTCCCCTTGAGCGCTTCGAGGATGATCTCCTGCACCCGCTGGGGCGGCACGTCGTAGGGCGTTACCACGAACAGGCTCCGCCGCGACCAGGGCTCGGGCTTGGTGAAGTTGCGGATCGAGGCCTGGGCCAGTTGTCCGTTGGGAACGATCACGTAAGCCTCGTCGAGCGTAATCACCTTCGTGGCCCGCCAGTTGATCTCGACCACCTTGCCGATGTGGGCCTGGTTCTGGTCGTACTGGATCCAGTCCCCCACCTCGAACGGCCGCTCGGCGTGGATCGCGAGGCCCGAGAACACGTTGCCCAGCGTGTCCCGGAGGGCGAAGCCGAGCGCCGCCGTCACCAGGGCCGATCCCGTGAACAGGTTGCCGGCGTTGACGCCCGACTCGTAGAGCACCGCCACGAACGCGGTGGCGAACAGCACCCAGCGAAACACGTCGAGGAAGATCCGCGGCCACGGGCTGGCAAACCGTTCCCAGAGCGACACGGCGAAGACCACCAAGGCCGACTGCAGGAGCGAGGCGAGCAAGAAGAAGTGGCAGCCGTCGAGGGCCAGTGCCGGAGCCTCGGCCGACTCCGGAAACAACAGGGCGACCAGGTAGGGCACCGGCGCCAGCAGGAGCAGCAGGAGCGGCCAGACCGTCATCCATCGGCGAGCTCGGGGCACCGTCGCCAGGGCAACCGCCCAGACGATCGCGGCACCGAGCACCTTCCGCTGAAGGTCGGCATCCAGCGACCAGGGGGAGCCCACCGCGACGAGCACGGCCGTGACAGTGGGGAGCGGCATGGACGGGGCTCGGAGGGGTGCAGAACGCGGACGGAAGTGGCCGAGATTGTGCCGGGCGGCGGCCCCGCCGACAAACGCCCCCACCCGCGACCGGGCCCCAGGGGGCCGCGATGGACTGCCCGGGCAGGATACGCTATCTTTCGGGACTTGCTGGTTGGGCGATGGGCGTCTGACCGGTGGATCGACGTTTCGGAGTGCGCATGGTCAAGTTGACGGTTCGCGAGCGGGAGAGCATTCAGGAGGCGGTTCGCCGCTTCCGCAAGTTGGTGGAGCGGAGCGGCATCAAGAAAGAGATGCGCCGCCGCGAGTTCTTCGAGAAGCCCAGCGAGACCAAGCGGCGTGCCCGCCTGCGTGCCGAACGGCGGACGAAGCGGAATCGCCTTCTCGGGGTGTAATTCACGGCTGCACCGCCATCCTGGCCGGGGCAGCCTGACCGCGTGAGCACGGCATCCTGCCGTGAGGGCGCTACTTTTTTACGTCTGCACCGCCATCCTGGCCGGTGCAGCCTGACCGCGTGAGCACGGCATCCTGCCGTGAGGTTTTTACCTCCAGTCGAGCGCCACATCGAGCCACGGGGCGTCGTGTGTCGTCCAACCGGTGCTCACTCGATCGACGCCCGTGGCGGCGATCGCCGCCACCGTCTCGAGGCGGATGCCGCCCGATGCCTCGAGCACCACTCGGGGCGCGGTCGCGTTGCGCAGGGCCACGCACCGCTCAAGCTCCCCGACCTCCATGTTGTCGAGCAGCACGATATCAGGGCCGGCGGCCAGCACCGCCCCGAGCTGGGCGAACGAGTCGATCTCGATCTCCACCACCATCGCCGCCGCCCGCTCCGGCGGGAATGTCTTGGCGAGGAATGCCCGGCCGATCTGGACCGCGTCGGCGGGCGATACGCCCTCGACGGCTGCCGCCGCCAGATGGTTGTCTTTGATCAGGATCGCATCGTAGAGCCCAAGGCGGTGGTTCCAGCCGCCTCCCGTGCGAACGGCGTACTTGTCGAGCAGCCGCCAGCCCGGCACGGTCTTGCGGGTGTCGTAGACGCGGCAGGGCGTGCCGGCCACCGCATCGACCAGCCGCCGCGTGGCCGTTGCGATCCCCGATAGCCGTCCTAGCAGGTTGAGGATCGTCCGTTCCGCCGCCAGCACGCTGCGGGTGCTGCCGGAGAGGGTCGCCACCGTCTCGCCGGCCGCCACGTTCGCACCGTCGGCGACGACAGGGCGAAACACCAGCGCGGGATCGGCCACGCCCGCCACGACGGCAGCCGCCGGCAGGCCCGCCACGACGCCGGCCTTGCGGGCCACCACAGCCAGTTCGCTGCGGGCGTCGGGGGCGATCAGGCTGATGCTCGTCCAATCGCATTCGTGCCCCAGGTCCTCCAGCAACCAGTCGCGGGCCCGCTTGGCCACGTGGTCGGCGAGGCTCTGGCCCCAGGCGAGTTGCAGGAAACTAGGCCCCTGGTCGGCGTCGAAGACCGGCATATCGAGAGGTTTCATGGTGCCTGCTGCGGTGATCATCCAAGGGCGGGGATTCGCGTATTCTATCAGGGAGCCGTTCACGCCCGGGGTTCGCTGATGCCCGCCGACGCCACCGAATCATCGCTGCTGCCCCGCCGTTCTCAGGCCGCCCTTGGCCTGGGTGTCGCGATCGCGCTGGTGGCGATGGTGGCCTGGTTCGTGGGGCAGGGGTGGCTCTCCGGCGGCTTCGTCCACCACGATGCTCCGCCCCCAGCCGCCGGCCGGTTCACCGTGAATGTCAACACAGCGGGCGTCGCCGAACTCGCTCAGTTGCCGGGGCTCGGCCCAGCCACGGCGCAGCGGATCATCGACCACCGCCGCGACCATGGCCCCTACGCGAGCCTCGAAGATCTGCTCGACGTGCCCGACATCGGGCCCGCCACCCTGGAGGCCATGCGGCCTCACCTGCGGCCCATCCGGCCCCGGGAGTCAACGCCATGAAACGGCCCTCGACCGCACTCCACTCCGGCGTCTTCGAACTCGTCGCCCCCTACGAGCCCGCGGGCGACCAGCCGGCCGCGATCGATGCGCTCGTCGGCGGGATCGCCGACGGACGGGCCTCGCAGGTGCTGATGGGGGTGACCGGCTCGGGCAAGACCTTCACGATGGCCAACGTGATCGCCCGCGTGGGCCGGCCCACGCTCGTGCTCTCGCACAACAAGACGCTCGCTGCCCAGTTGTATGCCGAGTTTCGTGACTTCTTCCCGCACAACGCCGTCCACTACTTCGTCAGCTACTACGACTACTACCAGCCCGAGGCCTACATTCCGCAGCGCGACATCTACATTGAGAAGGATGCCGCGATCAACAAGGAGATCGACCGACTGCGGCTCGCGGCCACCAGCGCCCTCGTCAGCCGCCGCGACGTGGTGGTGGTGGCGAGCGTGTCGTGCATCTACGGCCTCGGTTCTCCTGACGACTACCGGGCGATGGTGGTGCGGCTCGCCTCCGGCGCGAAGCTCTCCCGCGACCAGCTGCTCGAGAAGCTCGTCGCCGTGCACTACGAGCGGAGCGACATGGCGCTGGAGCGGGGGAAGTTTCGCGTCCGTGGTGATTCGGTCGACATCTGGCCCCCGTACGACGAACTCGCCTGTCGTGTCGAGTTCTGGGGCGACACGCTGGAGTCGATCGCGATCACGCATCCCACCAGCGGCGAGGTGGCGGCCAAGAAAGACGAGATGTATTTCTACCCGGCCCGCCACTTCGTGATGCCCGAGGACCGCATCAAGGCGGCAGTCTCCACGATCAAGGACGAGCTCGAGGCCCGGCTGGAGGAGCTCAAGAGCCAGGGCAAGCTGCTGGAAGCCCAGCGGCTCAACGCCCGCACGCGATTCGACATCGAGATGCTGATGGAGGCGGGCTTCTGCCCCGGCATCGAAAACTATTCCCGGTTACTCTCGGGCCGACCGGCGGGCAGCACACCCGGCACACTCTTCAACTACTTTCCTGACGACTTTCTGTTCTTCGTCGACGAATCACATGTCACCGTGCCGCAGGTCCGCGGCATGTACGCCGGAGACAAGAGCCGCAAGACGACGCTCGTCGATCACGGCTTCCGGCTGCCCAGCGCCCTCGACAACCGGCCGCTGATGTTTGACGAGTGGGAGCAGCGGCTCCATCAGACGGTGTTCGTGTCGGCCACGCCCGCTCCGTGGGAACTCGCCCGCACCGGCGGCGAGGTGGTGGAGCAGGTGATCCGGCCTACCGGCCTGCTCGACCCCGTGATCGAGATCGTGCCCGCGAAGCACCAGGTGGTGCACCTCTCGGGCGAGATCAATAAGGTGGTGGCCGCGGGCCAACGGGTGCTGGTGACGACACTCACCAAGAAGCTTGCCGAGGATCTCTCCGCGTACTTTCAGGAGCGGAAGGTCCGCTGCCGCTGGCTCCACAGCGAGCTCGACGCCTTCGAGCGGGTGGAACTCCTCCGCGACCTTCGCCTGGGCACATTCGACGTGCTCGTCGGCGTCAACCTGCTCCGCGAGGGTCTCGACCTCCCCGAGGTCTCACTGGTGGCGATTCTCGATGCCGACAAGGAAGGCTTCCTGCGGAGTGAAACCTCACTCATGCAGACGATCGGCCGCTCCGCTCGCAATGTCGACGCCCGCGTGATCCTCTACGCCGACACGGTCACGGAATCGATGCAGCAGGCGATGGATGAAACCCGCCGCCGTCGCGTGATTCAGGAGAACTACAACCGCGAGCACGGGATCACCCCCGAGTCGGTCCGCAAGGAGATCCGGGCGGGCATCGAAGCGGAGTCGGCGTCCCGATCCGTGGCCTTCGAGGCGGTGGCTGCCGGCGACGAATCCCGGCAGCGGACCGCCGAGCTCGTCGAGCAGCTCGAGGCCGACATGATGCAGGCGGCCGCCGAACTCGATTTCGAGCGGGCCGCACGGATTCGCGACGAAATCGCTGGCCTGCGTGACGGCCGGGCGAGTGGGCCACGCGGTGGCGGGCCACGCGGTCGCAAGGGCCGGGGAGGGGGGGGCAGCCGCATCCCCAAACCCCGTTCGATCTGACCGTTCGACCTGAGCATTCCGTGTGAACTGATCACACCCTCGAAACCCGTCATGCCCCCCACCACACCACGCCCGCCAGCTCCCGGATCGACGCCCGAGCGAGTGGCGGACGACCTCTCCGAGGCGGTGCTGGCCGATCCTGCCGCCCTCCTCGACGCCATCTGCCGCGTATCGGGCGACTTCATCGTGGTGGCCGACCGCCACCTCCGACTCCGGTTCGTCAATCGGGTCGGTGGCGGCTACGGGGTCGAGCACGTGCTCGGACGGAGCATCCTCGACTTCACGCTCGGCGAGTCGACGGAGCGGCTGCGAACAGCCATCGACGAGATTTTTCGTTCCGGCGGCGAGCAGGCGTTGGAGACGAATGTCCGTGGCCTCGACGGCGTGTTGAGGCAGTTCTCCGTCCGCCTCGGCGCCGTCAGCCTCGCGGACCGCACCGCCGCGGTGGTCGTCTGCTGCGAGGATATCTCCGCCCTGAAGAAATCCGAGCAGGAACTAGGCCGCGAACGGACAGTGCTCCGGCGGCTCCTTGAGATCCAGGAGCAGGAACGCCAGCTGGTCTCCTACGAGATCCACGACGGCCTCGCCCAGTACCTGGCAGGGGGCCTGATGCATCTCGAAGCCTGCCGCCACGCGCTGGGCGCGGGGAAGGCGCCCCGGGAACTCGACGAAGGCATCCGGCTGCTGCAGGCAGCGGCCGAAGAGTCGCGTCGGCTGATCGGCGGCCTGCGGCCACCCGCGCTCGACGAACTCGGCATCGTGGAGGCGGTCGAATCGCTGATCGCCGACGCCCGCGTGGAGATCCCTACCGTGTCGTTCGTGCACGCGCTGCCGGGCGGACGGCTACCCGCGGCCGTGGAGACGACCATCTTCCGAATCGTGCAGGAGTCTCTGACCAACGCCCGGAAGCATGCGCTCGCGACCACCGCCTGCGTCACCATCGAGCGGCTCGACTCAGGCGTGCGGGTGGAGATCCGCGACGACGGCCAGGGCTTCGACCCGGCCACCGTGCCAGAGCACCGATTCGGGCTCGAGGGCATCCGGCAGCGGTGCAGGCTGTTGGGCGCCGAACCGCAGGTGCATTCCTCGCCGGGGAAGGGCACGGTGGTCGAGGTGGTGCTGCCGCTGCCGTAACCCGCTTCCAACGGAAGGCTCGCGGGCTTCACGCCCAAAGCTCCTCGAGCGTTCGTCGACCCCCTTCGCCTGGCCGCCCACGCTTCCGCAGACGCCGCTCCACATGCGCTGGCTGGCTGGCCAGTCAGTCAGTCAGTCGTTGCGGTGGGCGAGCACCTCGTCGATCAACGACTTCGAGCAGAGGCTCATGATTCCGCCGCCGTCGGAGCGGTCTTCGATGCCAAAGCACTGCACGAGGCCGTAGATCGCCCCATCGCGGGCCAGCTGCGAGGCATGATGCGGCACCTGCGGCGGCGTCGAGGGCACGTCATCCCAGCCCGTCGTGTCGGGCATCGAGTTCATCAGCGTGGGGTGGCGGTGCGTGTGAGACGGCGTGTGGCTGAACTCCACTGCCGGCGCGATCCGGGTAAAGACACCCGCCGGCGACGGCTGGTCGATCGCGAACTCGACGAGATCCTGCATCCGCACCGGCTCGTAGGGCTCGGCGTCGAGCGGCTCGACGAAGCTCGGGGCCAGCGACGAGCAGCGGGAGAGCGACGAGGCCACGTGGTAGTAGCCCCCCTTCTGCTCCCGCTCGGCGAGCGCCGCCACCACGCCGATCGCCACGAGATACCCGGTCATGTAGTCGTTGATGAGCGCGGGCACGACCGTCGGCGCCGCCATGCCGACCGAATGCACGTGCATCGTGCCGCTCACGGCCTGGGCGATCTGCTCGAAGCCCGGCCGCTCGCCCCAGGCGGTGCCGATCGGGAAGCAGGAGAGCGAGGCCCGAACGAGGTTGGGATTGATGGCCCTGAGCCCCGCGTCGTCGAGCCCCATCCCGTTGAGCACTCCCGGCCGCTGGCCATCGATCAAGACGTCGGCCGTGGCGAGCAGTTCGTGAAACCGCGCCTTGCCGCGGCGGCTGCCGATGTCGAGGAGGATGTTCTTCTTGCCCCAGCTGCCGTCCATCCAGATCGGGAGCACCCAATCGCCAATCGGCGGCTGCACCTTGATGACGTCGGCGCCCTGCTCGGCGAGAAACCGGCCGCAGTTCGGTCCGGCCACCACGTGCGTGAGCTCCACCACCCGCACGCCCTCGAGCGGCCGGTGCTGCGCCTTTCCGAGGAGCCGCTTCTTCTCGGCACCCGACCCGTCAAAGTCGACGATCGGCCGCTTGAGCACCTCGGCACCGACCGGGTGTGCGGCCCACTCCTCGGGCGTCCGCACGATGCCGAGCGGCAGCTTCTTGGCGATCGCCTCGTCCTCGAGTTCCTGGGCTGTCTTCTTCTCGACGGCGGCCTGGATCCCCTGGGCCGTGTTGACGCAGTCGAGCGCGACGAGCAGCCGGTCGCGGAGGTGCGGATGGAGGCCGATCATCGTGACGAACCGGCCGTCCTTCGCACGATACGTGCCGTTGTCGGGGTTCACACCCCACTTGTCCATGATCGTGCTGTAGCCGTTCTGGAAGAGCAGTTGCAGGCTGTTGAGCGAGAGGCCGCAGTGACGCCGGTCGAGCTTCATGGTCTGCGCGGGCAGGCCGCGGATGGTGCCGAGGTGCTCGACCACCGACCCAAACGCCGCCATCACGCCGGCCGCATAGTCGTGGGCCTTCACGGCGCTCTTCACATACGACACGCCGGGCGTGACCGTGATCTTGGAGGCATCGATCGGGAAGGGCAGGGCAGCGGAGATGGCCTCGTAGGCCTTCTGCTGTGTGGCGTTGGCGAGCATGAGACTCCTCAGTCGATAGGAAACGCGTGTGCGCACGAAGTGATACCGTCCCCGGCGCGGTATGCCAAGTTTGGGTTCGACGAGTTGAGGCGGAATCACCGTTCGGCTGCCGGTATGCTAGGGAGGTCGGGTCATTCCTCCCGACGAGCGACCGGAGCCCTCCTTCGTGAACCACATCTTCTCGCTGCTCGCCCTGCTCGTCGCCGCGGCGCCCGTGATTCCCGCCGACTTCCTCGGCTTCCAGCGAGACGTCTCGCCCGCGGTGCTGGCGGCCCGGCCCTGTGACGCCAAGCACTGGCGGCAGATCGAACCGGCCGTGCACCACCTCGCCCTCCAGCACGCCGACAGGCTTGCGGCGGTGCCGGAACCCGAGCGGATCGCGATCCTGGCGAAGCTCGCGGGCTTCATCGATGCCGCCCGCGCGGCGGCGGCCGCGAGGCCCGTGCTCGCACCGGGCCGCGCCGTGATCGGCCTGCTCGATCCCGCCCGGGGTCTCGGCCCCAAGGAGATCACGACGATCGCGGAGGCCTACGGCGGCAGCACGACCATCTTCAAGAAGGATCGACCCGGCGA
>QWQL01000182.1 GCA_003670825.1 Planctomycetota bacterium | reverse complement strand
CCACCGTGAGGTGCCCCATGCCTGCCCGCTCCACGTTCTGGATGATGCCCGCCGTGTGCTGCCTCGCGATCGCAGTTGTTGATGCCGCTCCCTCGCGGGGGCTCACGTTAGCGACCGTGAACGGCGTGCAGCGGCTCGACGACTACGCCAGCGCCAGCGCGGCAGCCCGCGCCGCGGCCGCCATGCTGCTCGTCGCGGTCGAGCCTCTGTCTGGCGGGCTTGCCGACGACATTGGGAACCACCTCGACCGCGCCGAAGTGCAGGAGCGATTCGCCTCGAGCGGCACGCCGTGGGTCTTCTGCCGGCCCGACCCCGCCACGGCTGCGGCCCTCCTGGCCGACCCCGGACTCAGGGAAATGCGGGGCGGCGGCGGCGTGTTCGTCGTTGACCATGCCCACGACGCCTGGCAGGGGCGGATCGTATCGATCCTGCCCCGCACGCCGGGCAAGTATTACCGGTTCGAACCGCGACACGTGAACGAGTTGGCCTCGCTGCCCGCCGCATCGCTCACTCAGCGGTCGATGATCCTCGCCGTCCGGCTCCATCCGGAGCATCCGCAGAGCACGGCAGGGCTGTTCGATCCCGGACTGGCCGCCGAAGCGGAGGCCCACTCGGCCCATCAGGCGAGGGTCCGCCGGCAGGGACACCACGGCTGGAACATCCGCTCGCAACGGCTCGGCGGCGCGGCGGCGGAGGTCTGCGCCGAGAGCTGGGAGCACCAAGACCTGCTCGACTCCTGCGTCGATTGCGTGGCCAGCTGGCGGCAATCATCGGGCCACTGGCGAGCCGTTAGCGGCGGCCACGCAGCCTATGGTTACGACATCCGCCGCGGCTCCAACAGCATCTGGTACGCCACCGGCATCTTCCGCGAGTAGCGAGAGGCGAAGGCCACAGCCGGTCCACCTACGCCGTGGCAGTTCCCGCGGAAACGTCCGCGGCCATCGCGGGGAGCACGAAGATCTTGCCGTCGCCCATGCGGCCCGTGCGGGCGGCGGTGGTGATCCGATCGACGACCTCGTCCACCCGGGCGTCGTCCACCCAGAGCTGGATCTCCACCTTGGGCAGAAAGGCGAGCGCATACTCGCTATCGCCGTAGGCATCGAGGTAACTCTTCTGCCGGCCGTAGCCCTTCACCTCACGAACAGTGCAGGCCTCCAGCGGCGCGAGTTTCAGGGCCTCGAGCACCCGCTCGGCGAGATACGGCTTCACGATGGCGATCACTTCCTTCATCGTGGCAGCGGCACCATCTGTGCTGTCCTGAAGCTTACGGTCAGCTGAAAAAGTTTTCACCGAAGAGGTTGAGTGGCGGCTGGGTGGTGACGTTGATATCGCCGTTGACCTTGGTCTGGCAGGCGAGTCGCATCTGTGCCTCGTTGCCGATGTAGGCCAGCGAAACGGCCATCCGGCCCGCCTCGAGCAGGCCCCGCTTGCTGCAGTTTTCCATCCCCTTGGTGATCAGCACCCGGCAGGTGCCGCAGGAACCAAACCCGTGGCAGTTGGCGATCGTGTGGATGCCAGGGTAGAGCTGCACCCCGGCCCGAATCGCTTCCTTCCGGAGATTCGCCCCGGCCGGCACCTGGATTTCCTTCTTTTCGTTAACGAACGTGATGGTGGGCATGAGAAACTCTCGATGAAACGGGGGACTTTCGCCGATACTGTAGCCGGCTCCAAGTCAACCTCCAAGCGACCGGGATTCGGGCCCATGGCGGAACTCTCCAAGTATCAGCAGTCGATCGTCAAGAACTACTACGCCAACCTCGACACCGCCCTGCTCCAGCGGCTGGGGGAGCAGGTGACCGACCTGTACCTCGCCGAGGGCAAGAAGCGGGAAAAGGTCTGGGCGAGCGTCGTGACCTCGCTCACCAAACTCGGCGTGCCGAAGTCGCGGATCGACCCGCTGCACAAGTCGGACGACGCCCGCAAACTCGCCACGCTTGTCCAGGAACTTCTGGCGAAGGATTGACCGGGCCGAGGCGGTGCCGCATCCTGTTGGGCTTTCCATCCCCGCAGGGTCTCCGGCCATGACCGCTCCAGACACCTCGACTGCCGCCGACCGTGCCGCGACCGTCGAATCCCTTCGCTGGCAGAAGTTCCCTGTTCTCGACGACGGCTTCGTGGCGCTCGTGGACTGCATGGGCGACGATAGCTCGGTCGTGCAGGCCGCGCGGGTCAGCTACGGTGAGGGCACGCGGAAAGTCAGCGATGACCGTCAGCTGATCCGCTACCTCCTGCGGCACGCCCACACCACACCCTTCGAGATGGCCGAGCTGAAGTTCGTGGTCCGAGTGCCGATGGACTGCTGGCGGCAGTGGATCCGGCACCGCACCGCGAGCATCAACGAATATTCGACGCGGTACTCGCTCGCCATCGACTCGATGCAGGGCACCGGCGATGCGGAGTGGCGGAGCCAGGCGTCGAACAATCGCCAGGGGTCGGCCGGCCTCGTGCCCGCATCAGACGGCGGCAAGCTCACGCAGGCAGAGCACGAACTGCAGAGCCTCGCCCGCAAAGTCTACGAGGACCGGCTGGAGGCGGGCATTGCCCGCGAGCAGGCCCGCAAAGACCTCCCGCTCTCCACCTACACCGAGGCCTACTGGAAGATCGACCTCCACAATCTGCTGCACTTCCTCGCCCTGCGGATGGATGTTCACGCGCAGCTCGAGATCCGCCGCTACGCCGAGACGATCGGCCAGCGGATCGTGGCGCCGCTGTTTCCGCTCGTGTGGGAGGCCTTTCTCGACTACCGGGTCGAGGCCATGCGGCTCACGCGGCTCGACCGTGAGGTGATCGGCCGGCTCGTCGCCCAATCCGCCGGCCGCGGATTCCCGGCCTCGCACGACGCCTTCCTTGCCGCCCAGGACCCGTCGTGGGCGGAACTGGCCCGCTCCCGCGAGCGAGACGAGTGCCTCGACAAGCTCGTCACCCTCGGCCTCGTCACTCGACCCACCTGAGCCCGGAGAAACCGCCCATGCCCACGCCCACGCCTGCTGAAGAAGTCCTCGCCGCCACCCGCCGCCTGCTCGACGCCGTCGCCGCGGCCGACTGGAAGACCTACAAGGAACTCGTCGCCGACGACATCACCTGCTTCGAGCCCGAGGCGCAGGGCCAACTCGTCGAGGGGCTGCCATTCCACAAGTTCTATTTCGACCTCGCCGGCGAGACGTCGAAGGGCACCTCGCACGTCACCACCACCCTGGCCTCGCCCGTGGTGAAGATGCTCGGCAACGACGTGGCGGTGGTCTGCTACGTGCGGCTCGTCCAGAAGCTCGACGCTGCCGGCAGCCCGGTGGTGGCACGTGGTGAGGAGACGCGGGTGTGGGTGCGCAGGGCGAGCGGCTGGCAGCACGTGCACTTACACCGCAGCGTGCCGGGCTGACGGAGGGCGGGCCGATGGGTTCCCGGCATGCCCGCATCATCACGGCGTGAACGTGGCGTAGAGGTCGTCGAGCGCGGGGCACTTCGCCAGTTCGTGGCGGACATGGCGGTCGAGGGCGGGGTCGAGCGAGATCGCCGCGTATCCCTCGCCAACGGCCCCCTGACGCATGAAGCGAAAGCCGGTGCCGCCATACTTACGGCCCTTCGTTGCCTCGCTCTCCCGCATCGCCTCGAATGACGATCCGGCGATGGCCGCGGCGACCTGATCGGCGGTCACGTCGAGGCCGATGAAGTCGGCGAGCCGGCGGACCTCGGGCCTCGGCGAGGCATGCAGTGCCTCGTAGGTGAGCACGAGCAGGTCGGGGCAGCGGTCGAGGTAGGAAGCCGCGTGCCGCACCACGGCCGATGCGCCATGCTTCGCGCTGGTCACCACGTCGGCAAGCGTCGCCTCCCTGCCCCACTCACCCGTCATGTAGTGATGAAAGGAGAGCAGCGTGTCCCACGGGTTGCGGAGCACGAGCACCGCTCGGTCGAAGCCTTTCCGCCACTCGTCGTGCGTCTTCCAGACGGCGGGCTGTTCACGAAACAGCCGGCGGTCGTCGGGACGACCGATCTCGGGAACGATCTCGTGGATGGTGTGAAAGTCGACGGCCTCCACCTCCCGCGAGACCTCGTTGAACAGGTTGGCGACGAGGAACCGCACCCACGTGCTGCCCGACTTGGGGAAGGAGGCGATGACGACACCCTGGGAAGGATTGGTCACGTCATGCCGGCGGGTCGCCGTCCTCCTCGGGAAACACGAGCACATCGACCGCGAGACCCGGCTCGGCCTGCGCGCCGGCGGGCAGGGCGACGAGGCCGTCGGCGACGGCCAGGCTCACCAGGTCGGACGATCCCGTCCAGGGCAGCGGAGTCACGGCGAGCCCTCGGCCGGTGGAGGCGATCCGGCACGGCAGGTAGACGGGACGATCCACGGCGGCCCTCGCCGGCGCCGTGAGCGTGCCCGGGCATCGCCGCAGGTGCCAGCGGTCCGGAGGCTGCCCGGCAAGGATCGCAATCGCCGGCCGGACGAAGAGTTCGCAGCAGACGAGGCTGCTCGCGGGATTGCCGGGCAGCCCGAAGACGAGTGTTTGTGAGGCCCCGTCGCCCCGCAGTAGCCGCCCGAACCAGACCGGCTTGCCCGGTTTGAGCCGCACCTTGTGAAACACCTTCTCGACGCCGCAGGCGGCGAAGATCTCGGGCACGAGGTCGAGGTCGCCCGCCGACACGCCGCCCGACAGCACGAGCACGTCGGCAGCGAGCCCCTGCGACACCGCCGCGCGGATGGCCTCAGGCCGGTCGGCGGCGATGCCCAGCGACATCGGCTCCGCGCCGAGGGCAGCCATGGCTGCCGCGAGCATCGGGCCATTTGAGTTGCGGGTCCGCCCGTGGGTTGGCACCTCCTCGCATGGCACCAACTCGCTGCCCGTCGAGAGGATGGCGACGCGGGGTCGGGCCGCCGCGACGACATGCGTGGCGCCCGCCTCGGCAGCGAGGCCGACCCCGGCTGCCGTCAGGATCGCCCCCGCGGGCACGACCTCCTGTCCCGCGCGAAACGCGGCACCGCGACGGCCGACGTGCTGACCGGAGCGAAACCTCGGCTCGCGGAGCCGCACGCGGGCTCCGGCATGGGCGGCCGCGGTGCCCTCCACCGCCGACTCGATCGGCACGACGGCATCGGCACCGGGCGGGATCGGGGCACCGGTCATGATCCGCGCACAGCCGCCAGCGGGGATCGGGCGCGTGGTCACATCGCCCGCCACGAGATCGGCGACCACGTCGAGTTCCACGAGATCGCCGCAACGGTCGACGAGATCGGCCGACCGCACGGCAAAGCCGTCCATCATCGCCCGATCCCACGGCGGTGAATCGACGTCGGCGACGACCGCCTCGGCCAGCCGCCGGCCCAGGGCCTCCAGCAGCCGCTGCCGGCGGGGCGGCAGCGCCGCGGCCGTGCGTTCCACCAGTTCGATCGCTGTGGCGAGGTCGATCATGCCGCCACGGTGGATGTCCGGAGGAAGGCCCGCAGGAGTTCGTAGCCGGCGGGCGTCAGAAAACTCTCCGGGTGGAACTGCACGCCGTGGATCGGGAGCGTCTTGTGACGGATCGCCATGATCTCGCGAGACCCGTCGGGGGCCGCGGCCCAGGCATCGACCTCGAACTCCTTGGGCAACGTCGGCGGGTCGATCACGAGGCTGTGATACCGCGTGGCCTCGAGCGGTGACGGCAGACCCGCAAACAGCCCCTTCCCCGTGTGCTCGATGCGATCGACCTTGCCGTGCATCAGCTGCTTGGCCCGCACGATTTTTCCGCCAAACACCTGCCCGATCGACTGGTGGCCCAGGCAGACGCCAAGGATCGGCATCCGCCCCGCGAACCGGCGGACGACGTCGCAGGAGATCCCCGCCTCGTCGGGCGTGCAGGGCCCCGGAGAGATCACCAGATGACTCGGAGCCTTCGCTGCGATCTCGTCGCCGGTGACGCAATCGTTGCGATGCACCTCGACCGGGATGTCGGGGGCGATCTCACCGAACCGCTGCACGAGGTTCCAGGTGAACGAGTCGTAGTTGTCGATGAGCAGGATCATGACGGCGACGCTACTCCAGCAGCGTCGCGGGATGCCCCTCGCGGTCGACGAGTGGCATCACCTGCGGCTTGTAGATCGTGGTGTACGCCGCCGCGAGCCGATGGGCGTCTACGGCCGCCTGGTCTGCCCAGTGCTCCACGAGCGTAAACCGCCGCGGTTCGGCGGTGGAGTGATAGACATCAAACCGCAGGCAGCCCGGCTCGGCGCGGCTCGATCGCATCGCCTCTGCCAGCAGGTCGCGGAGCCGCGGCACATCGGCCTCGTTTTTGGCCGTCAGCAGGATGGTCAGGCAGATCATGGGTGGCAGTCTACCACCAGACCGACCCGCTGGCCGCGCCGCTGTCGCGGCGGGCGAGCACGCGGACGTACGGAGGCAGGAAGGCCGAGCGGTGGCCGACGCTCCCGGGCTCGGCTCCGGCCCGGGCATGGTCGGGCTCGGCCACGTCTTCGATCGTAAAGCCCGCCCGGCAGATGCCTCCGAGGATCGCGGCCAGGGAATGCACGTATTCGCGGGTGCCCGCCTCCCGGAGCCGCGACGGCGGAGCCGGGGGCAGCGGGCCGGGGATGGTCTGCGGCTGGGCGAGCTCGTAGCGGCCAGCCGCGCCCGGGAGCAGCGTGGCCTGCAGGCTCGCGGGCGACTTGTGCTGGCTGACGTAGGTTCCACCAGACTTCGTGACGCGTGCCACCTCGCGAAACACCTCGGCCACGACGGGCAGGTAGCAGGTGCTCACGGGATGCACGACGAGGTCGAATCGGCTGGGGGCCAGCATCGAGAGGTCGTCCATCGATCCCTCGATGATCTCGAGGTCGATCCGCCGCTCGCGGGCAACCGCACGGTCGAGCGCGAGCATCGCCGGAGAGAGGTCAACCACGGTCACACGGGCTCCGGCCGCCGCATAGAGCGGGCCGTGCTTGCCTCCCCCCGCGGCGAGGCAGAGCACATCGAGGCCGTCGAGGCGGTCGGGAATCCACGCTCGACCGGCGGCTCTCGTGGTGCCGAGCCAGCCACGCGGGTCGTCGAAGGCCGCGTCGACCGCCGGCCGCGCCAAGGGCACGCCGGCAGTCGCCAGGCGGTCCCAGCCGCGGCGATTCTGCTCGATCGCCGCCGCCCGCTCAGCCTGTCGCTCCGCTTCACGCATGACGCTGCCGGCCGCGAAGCCTTCGCGCACCACAGGCGAGCGTCGCCACCGCCACCGCCACGAGCGTTGCGGGCTCGGGCACCGCGTTCACCGTGAGATCGTCCATGGCGAAGTAGGCGGGCGTGTTGAGACCAAACAAACCCTTGTCGGATCCGTCAAATGAGAACTCGATCCGGTCGACCGTGCCGAGCGACGTGAGGTCGAACCACGACCAGCTGGAGAGCACGCCGGGTGGCGTCGCGCCGCGAAGGTCGGCGAGGTAGAAAGTCGCTTCGCCGGTGGTTGTCCCGCCGAGCCTGCCGGTGGCGGTCGTGGCAAACCAGCCACCCGTGGGCAGCGGCGCCGAAAAGCCATACTGGTCGCCGTTCTTCATCGTCAGCGCGGCGTAGGTGGTGTTGGCGATCCGGAAGCCGGCCACCGTGGTCGCCACGGGCAGGGTCACCACGGGTGAGTTCACCACGTCACGAAAGTACGCGACGGCGTAGGTGCTCGACCCGAACCCGCCGCCCGGATAGGAGGCGTACTCGTTCGTGAAGGCCGCGTCGGTCGTGTCGACCACGTCAGAATAGGCGAATCCCGACCAGTACTCGTAGTCGAAGCCACCGTAACTGTCGATGCCGAAGGTATTGGAGAAGGCGACGCCGCCCGAGGTCCACGGCGCGGTCACCGACTGCCCCGGTACGAGGGTGCCGGGATCACCATTGAACGCGCCCGATGGCGGCACCGGGAGATTCTGGAAATCGATCACGACCGCCATCGCGAAGGCCGACGGCACGAGGATCACAAGACCGGCGAGAACGGACGCGAACAGGCGATTGGTCGAGGCATGCATGAGGGGACTCTCCACTGTGAACCGGTGATGGCAGCTACCCGCGTCGGGTGGCACGCACCCGGCGCGACGACGTGGTCCTGACCTCCGCCGAAGCGTTGGTCACGAGGGTCAGCGAGTAGCGGCACCTCCGGGCAGACGAAGAGCGGGGCGAATCATGGGATGGCCCCCGTAGACGGAAGCGACTCACCGCCGGCCCGCGTGCAGGCGGCCGCAAGCACGCGGGTGTCGATCGAGTCGCTGAGCAGCCGCACGGCGCCATCGCCAAAGAGCGCATGGCCACCGCCAGGATGCCGGCTACGGAGCTCGTCCTCCCAGGTGGGCCAGTTCACGGCATATGCCTGATCAAAGAGGTTGCGGCCGTTGATCCACTGGCCGTCGGGCCACTGACCCGCGGCACACTCGCCCACGAAGACCGTCCGCGACAGGCCATCGGCGATCTCGCGGACAGCAAACCCGCGATCGTGCACGAGCACCCCCTTCTCGGGATTGTTGGGGGAGGTGATCCGCTCCCCGGTCACCCCGCCGTAGTCGGTGCGGCCCAGGCCGGCCACGAGGGCCGCCGGACGATCGGCAGACGCACAGCGATACACCGCGGGCGCTGCGGCCCCGGCGGCGGCGTTGGCGGGATGATCAAACGGCTTGGCAAAGTCCAGCAGGTCGGCCAGCGGCTGCTCTTCCAGCCAGGGCAGAATCCGACCGCTCCAGGCAAGGCAGCGTTCCGCCCCGGACGTGCCGGCCGCCCGCCACTCCGTGCAGCCCACGGGAAACGTCCGCCGGGCGAGCAGATGGCCGTGCAGCCCGCAGCCGACGTGCCGGAGGTTGTTGAGGCAGGAGACACGGCGGGCCGACTCGCGGGCCGCCTGCGCGGCTGGCAGGAGCAGGCCGATGAGACAGGCGATCACGAACATCACGACGAGCAGCTCCACCAGCGACATGCCGGCTCGATGTCTGCATGCGGTTTGATGTCTGGCGGCCATGCGCGAACGTGGGGCCTGGGCGCACACCGTCCCCGGAAGGGGCCGGCTACCGCACGGCATCACGAATCCTGATTCAGCGGAAAGCGAAGCGAACGGCTGCCCCATGCCTGACGTGCATGCTGCATACCGTGTCTGCCGTACCGCCCTCGCGGTCCGACAAACCCATGACACCTGGTAGGTCTTCTGACTTCCAGACTTCGTCGGCCGCATGCCTTCTCGTGGGACCGCGACGAATCGCGAGCCCCGCAATGGCCAGAAGCGGCCGACCTCGTCGCCTGGTCACAGCGGCGGGGCCGTCCCGGATTCACACCGGAGTTCCCTGTTTGCCGGCCGCACGAGCGTTCGCGAGGCGAGCCACCAGAGTCGTTGGCAAAGTGTACGGGTGAGGCAAGGGCTGTCAAACACATCGACGACCCCTGCCGCCGGCCGCAGGGTTTCGCGCTGCGAGGGCGATCCGGTGGCAATCCTTGCCGGTTGCACCTGACCCTGACGCGCAACCCTGACGGTTTCGCGGGCGCGCGCGGCACGCTTTGCGCAGCCGGAATGCGCGGCAGTCTCAACGCGACTGCTACGCGCAAGTGCCTACGGGCAAAAAACTTCGGCACGGTTCAAGCCGAGCGACGAAGGCCGCCGATAGCCATCGTGTCCCCCGGGGCATCACTGTGCCCGTCGGGCAACCAGGGGGCGGCAATAACCTGCGATTAATCGAGTCACGGAATGGCTCGACAGGCCTGCCGCGGAGAGTTCGTGAATTACAACCTCGGGGTGATACCGTCGCAAGCGGGACGACCACACCGGTGATTCACAAGCAAAGGAGATGTGGCTCGATGAAGCGTATGATGTATCTTGGTGCGCTGGTCCTCGGCGTTACCGTTTGTAGCCAGTCCTTCGGTTTCGAGCTCCTTGACAGGATGCTCGGCTGCAAGGGCGGTGCTTCGTGCTGTGAGCCCGGCTGCGATGCCGGTGCTGGCTGCTGCGAGCCCGGCTGTGGTGCTGGCAATGGTTGCGCTGAGCCCGCCTGCGGAGCCGGCAACGGCTGTGCTGAGCCGGCCTGCGACGCCGGTGCTGGCTGCTGCGAGCCGAGCTGTGGGGCTGGTTCGTGCTGCGGTGCTCGGAAGAAGCACGATCTGTTTGGTGGTCTGAAGGGTCTGTTCGCGAAGTGCAAGCGTAAGCACAGCTGCTGCACCGAACCCGGCTGCGATGCCGGCAACGGTTGCTGCGAACCGGCTTGCGACGCTGGCAATGGTTGCGCTGAGCCCGCCTGCGGAGCCGGCAACGGCTGTGCTGAGCCGGCCTGCGACGCCAGTGCTGGCTGCTGCGAGCCCAGCTGCGGTGCGGCTTCGTGCTGCGGGACTCGGAAGCATCGTCACTGCCTGCGTGACATGATCGCGGCACTGAAGGCCAAGCACGCTCGCAAGAGCTGCTGCGGCACCAGCTGCTGCGGCGGAGAGCCCGACTGCTCGGCCGGCAACGGCTGCTGCGAGCCGGCATGCGGTGCGGATGCGGGCTGTGCCCCGTGTGCCGCTGAGCCGACCCCCGACGCCTCGGCGTCGACGGTGAAGTCGGTCCGGACGGTTGCCAGCAAGTGAGTTGACGGTCAATAGGTCGAGCGGAGATCTGTTGCCCGACTTCGGCCAGTGAGCTCCGCCCGGGGGGAAACCCCCGGGCGGAGTCATTTTATGCGCGTG
>QWQL01000088.1 GCA_003670825.1 Planctomycetota bacterium | reverse complement strand
TGGCCAACAAGCACGGGGGCATCGTGCTCGTGGGTGATCACCTCTACGGCGATTCCGACGACAAGGGAATCCCGTTTTGCGCCGATCTGCTGACGGGCACGATCGCCTGGAAGCAGCGGGGCAGCGGCAAGAACTCGGCGAATGTGATGGCCGCCGACGGCCATGTCTACATCCGCTATTCCAACGGCACGGTGTCGCTGGTGAAGGCCGACCCGGCCGGCTACCAGGAGGTGAGCAGCTTCCAGGTGCCCGGCAGCGGCGACCGGCCGAGCTGGGCCCACATGGTGATCCTCGACGGCCTGCTTTATCTTCGCGAGGGCGACGCGATCCTCTGCTACGACGTGCGGGCGAAATAGCCCGACCACCATCAAACAGCCGCCGGCCACCCGCGTGGCGGGCGACCGGCGGCCGAAAGGTCGTCGGGCAAGGGCATCAGTCGCCGCAGTCGGCGACGCTCCGGTAGACAAGCCCGCCCACGATGCCGCCCACGATCGGCGCCACCCAGAACAGCCAGAGCTGCTGGATCGCCCAGCCGCCGACGAATACGGCCGTGGCCGTGCTCCGCGCCGGGTTTACGCTGGTGTTGGTGACGGGGATGCTCACGAGGTGAATGAGCGTCAGGCAGAGGCCGATCGCGATCGGGGCGATCACGCTGCCGGCCTTCTTGTCGGTCGCGCCGTGGATCACGAACAGGAACACGGCCGTGAGCACCGCCTCGATGATGAAGCAGCTCTGCCAGGTGTAGCCGCCGCCGCCGAGCGCGGCAGCGGGCGAGTGGTCGCCGTAGCCGTTGGAGGCAAAGCCGCCGGCCACCGCATCGAACCCGGGAAGCCCCTGCGCGACGAGGTAGAGAATGCCGGCTCCGGCGATGCCCCCGATGACCTGGGCAACCCAGTAGGGGATCAGGTCTTTGGCCGGCACGCGGCCGCTGGCCACGAGGCCGGCGGTGACCGCGGGGTTCAGATGGCAGCCCGAGATGTGGCCGATCGCCGTGGCCATCGTGAGTACCGTGAGGCCGAAGGCGAGCGACACGCCGACGAAGCCGATGCCAAGGTCTGGATAGGCCGCGGCGAGCACGGCACTGCCGCAGCCCCCGAGCACGAGCCAGAAGGTGCCGATCGCCTCGGCGAGAAGTTTTCCGATCATTTGATGGGTCTCCAGAAGGTGGCGCCGAGGATGAGCGGCGGCGACCACGTCGCGGCCGCCCCCCGGCGGACCGACACGCTAAGCCGTCGCAACGGCGATGGTCAATCGCAATCGCCGCCAAAAACCGTGCACCCGACGAAGCCGCTTCAGCTCATGATCGCGAGCACCCGGGGCCCGAAGATCACGACCCCCACGACGATCGCCGTGCCGACGGCCACGAGTACCCCGGCGCTGGCCGTGTCGAGGGCATCGCGGATCCGGGGATCGGGACCAGTGTCCATGGCCCGGGCCAACGACTCGATCGAGGTGTTGAAGACCTCGGCGGCGACCACTGCTCCGATGGCCAGGGCCACGAGGCACCACTCCACGGGGCTGATCCGAAACCAGGCGCCGCAGGCAACGGCCGCCGCCGCCACTGGCAGGTGGGCCGCAAAGCTCGATTCGCTCGTGACCGCGTGGAACAGTCCGCGAAAGGCGTCGCCGAACTTTCGCAACCACGACCGCAGCGATGAGGATGACCGTCCGTGATCAGGCACGGTCAGCCGACCTTCACGTAGGGGTCGCCCTTCTTCCAGTTGCACGGGCAGAGTTCGTCGCTCTGCAGCGCATCGAGCACCCGCAGCACCTCGGCCACGTTGCGGCCCACGCGGCCCTGATTGACGTCCACCCATTGGATCACACCGTGGGGGTCGACGATGAAGGTGGCCCGCAGGCAGTAGCCCTCGCTCTTTTCCAGGATGCCGAGTTCGGGGGCCAACTTCTGGGCCGCGATCAGCGGGTAGGCGAGGTTCGTCAGGTCGGCATGAGACCGCCGCCAAGCGAGATGCGACCATTCGTTGTCGGTGCTGCCCCCCACCACGCTGGTGTCGCGGTCGGCGAATCCCTTGAGCTGCTTGTTGAACTCGGCCAGTTCCGTCGGGCAGACGAAGGTGAAGTCCTTGGGATAGAAGAAGTACACGACCCAGCGGCCGGCATAGTCGGCGTTGGTCAACAGCTTCATCTCGTCCTTGCCGGTCCCCACACAGGCCTGGCACGAATACTGGGGGAAGGGGTCGCCGACGGTCAGCATGCTTGAGTCTCCACGATGATGATGCGGAAATGGATCACGAAGTGCCGCGACCGGGGGTGTGAGTGTACGGGGGGTGTCGCACCCCTTCAACACATGCCGCCCCACACCACGTCGGGGAATCGTTCATACTAGAAGGTTGATGCTTTCCGACGAGCCTGACCGCCGCCGTGCAACGCCCCGAATCTGCCGCGATCCCCTGTCGGACCGGCCGGTGTTCGTGGCCCCGCAGCGGGGTGGGAAACCCGACGATGAGGCGCTGGCCTCACGGTTCGGCGACGTTTCGAGCGGCCCAAGCAACTGGTGTCCGTTCTGTGCGGGCAACGAACGGCGAACGCCGGCTGATGTCGGCCGCGTACCTGCCGATGCGTCCCTGCCCTGGAGGGCCCGCATCGTTCCCAACACCTATCCCATCACCACCGGGCAGCCAGCGGCCGAGGCCACCGACGAGGATCGCGCGGCCGGCGGCCGCCACGAGGTGGTGATCGAATCGCCGCAACACCACGACTCGATCCTCGCCATCGAAGCCGATGCCTGGCGGGATGTCTGGTCGCTCTGCCGGGAGCGGCTGGCGATCATCGCCGATGAGGATCGCCATGCCTGGGCCACGATTTTCAAAAACTCGGGGCGGAAGGCGGGCTCGTCACTCGAGCACGTGCACAGCCAACTGGTTGCGGTGGACATCGTCCCGCCGGTGATCCGTGGAGAACTCGCCACGCTGGCAAACGACACGGCCGTCTTCCCGCGGCTGATCGCCGCCGCCCGCGCGGGCGGCAGGATCGTCTCAGAGCGGGGCGGTCTCGTGGCCCTCGTCCCGCCGGCGCCGCGACAGCCCTACGAAACCTGGATCGTGTCGGAGCAGCCGGAGCCCCACCTTCATGCCACGGCAGCCGAACAGGGAGCGGCCCTGGCCGATCTCACCCGCGACTTCGTCGGCCGACTCGAACGCCTGGCGCCGGGCAGTCACTTCAACTGGTGGCTTCACCAGGCACCGTTCGCCAGGTCGGCGGCCGACGCCCGCATGGCGGCGGGATGGCACTGGCACCTGGAAATCCTGCCGCGGCTCTCGGAGTTCGCCGGTTTCGAACTCGGCACGGGGTGCCACATCACCACGGTCTCGGCTGAGGATTCGGCGCAGCGGCTCCGCGACGCGGCGCTCTAGCTGGTAGCGGCCTGCTCCCAATCGATGCCCGGCGGCATCCGGGAATCACCGTGGCCGAGAATCACCACCGGAATCGTCGCAAGATGCCGGGTGAGATCGGCGGCGGCCTCACGGACGATCGCGGTCGTGGAGGTCGGGCCGGTCTCCGGCGATAGCGGCACGGTGTGCGAGAGTACGACGGCCGCCACCCGCAAGCCCTCCGCCCGCGCCGCACGAACCGTCACCAGCGTGCGGCCCACGGCGCCCAGCCGCGCGGCATCGACAATCACCAGCGGAAACGAGAACTCACGGGCGAGGTCGACGACGAGCGTCGACTCGCCGACAGGCGAGAACAGTCCCCCGGCGCCTTCGATAATCACGAGGTCGCTCACCGTTCGCCACCGGTCGAGGCCAGTCCGCAGGAGCCCCTCATCGACCCGGCGACCCTCGGCTCGGGCGGCGGCTACCGGGGCGATCGCGGCGGCGAACGTCTGCGGACAGACATCCGCCGGCTCCAGCGGCCGTCCGGCGGCATCCCACAGCGTCCGGGGATCACTTCCCTGGGCAGTCGCCGCTCCACACCCGCTCGCAACCGGCTTGTAGACGCCAACCCGCCTGCCGGCAGCCATGAGACTCCGCACGATCGCGGCCGCTACCTGGGTTTTACCGACATCGGTGTCGGTTCCAACGACGAACAGGCCGGGCGTGGGCATGAGGGGGTGGGCTCGCCGCCAAAGGGTTATTGATTCGAAACCCCAACGGTTCTACACTGGTAGACAAGTTGAGAATGCGTCTCAACTCAGGATCCATTGGGTCGAAAAGCGTGATTTTGGAAGGTTTTGGCATGGTTGCAGAGTCTCTCGACGACGTCTCGGTCGGCACGACGGTTCGAGTCCGCGATGTCACCGGGGCAGATCCTGTGTCCCTTCGCCTGCTGGAAATGGGTCTTACGCCCGGGGTGGCCATCCGTCTGGTCGGGAAGTCGCCATTCGGTGATCCGTTGGAACTCGAAGTCCGTGGTTACCGACTCTCGATCCGCCGCCAGGAGGCGGCACGGGTGGCGATCGGCGACCGCTGATCCGGGGCATGACCGAGGGCTCACCGATGACGCCGAGCCCACTGACCGTCGTTCTGCTCGGCAACCCGAATGTCGGCAAAAGCACGCTGTTCACGGCGCTGGCCGGCATTCCCACCCGCGTCGGCAACTATCCCGGCGTGACGGTCGAAGAGAAACTGGGCCGCTTCTCGCACCGCGGCCAGCAGATCAACCTCATCGATCTGCCCGGCACCTACAGCCTGCTGCCCCAGAGCCCTGACGAGCGCGTGGTGGTCGACGTTCTGCACGGCCGCATGGCCGACGTGCCGCGGCCCGACTGCATCCTCGTCGTGGCCGACGCCACCAATCTCGAGCGCAACCTCTACCTCGCCACCCAGGCCCTGGGCATCGGGCTGCCGGTCGTCGTCGCTCTCACGCTCTCCGACATTGCCGATCGCAAGGGCATCCGAATCAATGTCGACGAACTCAGCCGCCGGCTTGGCTGCCCCGTCGTCCGCGTGGCCTCGCCGACGGGCGAAGGCATCGCGGCGGTTCGCGACCACGTGCTCGACGCCGCTGGCGGGCCGGCGCCCAGGCAGCTTGTCATCGAGGACACGGCAGCGTCCCGCGGGGATGGCCGCCCTCCGGCGGCGGCCGAGGCCATCGCCCGGTACGACGCCATCGAGCGGCTCCTTGCCGGTGTGATTCGCACCGAACCCACCCGCGGCGGGATCGCCGAGGAGCGGATCGACGCGATCCTGACACACCGCCTCTGGGGCACGCTGTTCTTCGTCGCCGTGATGCTCTCGATGTTTGCGTCGATCTTCTGGCTGGCAACGCCCCTGATGGACCTCATCTCCGGAGTCATGGATTCGGTCTCGTCGTTCGTCGCCGGGCTCCTTCCCGAGGGGGCGGTCCGTTCGCTCCTGGTCGATGGGGTTCTCGCCGGCGTGGCCGGAAGCGTCGTCTTCGTGCCGCAGATCGCCCTGCTCTTCCTGTTTGTCGCCATCCTCGAGGGCTGCGGCTACCTGGCCCGGGCCGCCTACCTGATGGACCGACTGCTGGTGGCCACCGGCCTGAGCGGAAAGTCGTTCATCCCGCTGCTCTCGAGCTTTGCCTGCGCGATCCCCGGCATCATGGCCGCGCGCACGATCGAGAACCGTCGCGACCGGCTCCTCACCATTCTCGTGGCACCGCTGATGAGCTGTTCGGCCAGGCTTCCGGTCTACCTCCTGCTCTGCGGGGCATTCGTGCCCGAGCGATCGACGGCCCTGCCCTGGCTGCCACTGCGGGCGGTCGTGCTCGCCGGGCTCTACGCGCTGGGGATCGTGGTCGCCGCGGTCGTCGCCCTGAGCCTGTCGCGGACTATTTTTAGGGGTCCCCCGCAGCCCTTCGTGATGGAACTGCCGAGCTGGCGATGGCCGCGGCCGGCCGTGGTGCTTGAGCGGGCGCGGGAGGCGGCCTGGTCGTTCCTGCAGAATGCCGGCACGCTGATCGTCGCGATCAGCGTCGTGATCTGGGCACTGATGACCTATCCTCACGACGAACGCGCGATCGACGCCGATGTGGCGGCTCTTCGCTTATCGCTCGAGGCGCGAGTGGCAGCGGGGGGCGACAGCGACGCCGACCGTGCCGAACTGATCGGGCAGATCGAGTCGCTCGACACTGCTGAAGGGCTCGACGCCGCCCGCCGGGGCGCCGCCCAGCGTGGCAGTTTCCTGGGCCGGGCGGGCCGGTTCGTGGAGCCGGTCGTCCGGCCGCTGGGCTGGGATTGGCGAATCGGTTGTGCCGCGATTGCCAGTTTTCCGGCCCGTGAAGTGGTGCTAGGCACGCTCGGCGTGATCTACAACCTCGGCGATCTCGATCCTGGTGACGCCGGGGCCACCACGGCCCTCGAGCGGCGGCTCAAGGCAGCCCGCTGGGACGGCACGAACCGGCCCGTGTTCACCCTCCCTGTGGCCCTGTCGATCATGGTCTTCTTCGCTTTGTGCGCACAGTGTGCGAGCACGCTGGTGGTGATCGGCCGCGAGACGGCCTCGTGGGTCTGGCCCATCGTCACGTTCGTCTACATGACGGTGCTGGCCTGGCTGGGAGCGTTCGCCATCTACCGGATCGGCCTGGCCTTGGGCTGGTGACATGCAAGACGCCATCGCCATCGCCGTCGCGATTGCCGCAGGCCTCTGGCTTGTCCGCACCCTGTTGACACAGGTCACGAATCCCTCGTGCGGTAAGGCCGCCAACCCTGCCGGCGCCGACGGCTTCGTGCCGCTCGGCGACCTCTCGACCAGCATCAAAAAACCGGGGCGTTCGGAAGAACGCCCCGGCTCATGATTGACCTTAGTCACTGCCCGGCGGCCGGGACATCAGTACATGTCGTAGTCGCCGCCATGACCGGAACCGCCGGCCTTCGACTTCTGATCCTTGGGCTTCTCGGCGATCAGCGCGTCACTCGTCAGCAGCAGTGTCGAAACGCTCGTGGCGTTTTGCAGTGCCGTCCGCGTGACCTTCGCCGGATCGATGACGCCCGCCTTGACGAGGTCTTCGTACTCGCCCGTCGCGGCGTTGTAGCCGTGATTGCCCGTGCCTGAGAGCACCCTTTCGCAGACGATCGAGCCGTCCTGGCCGGCATTCGACGCGATCATCATCAAGGGCGATCGGCTGGCCCGCACGACGATCTGGTACCCGACCGCCTCGTCATCCGAAAGCCCCTTGGGCTTGAGCTGCGAGCAGGCCCTCAGCAGGGCCACGCCGCCACCCGGCAGGATTCCCTCCTCAACGGCCGCGCGGGTGGCATGGAGCGCATCCTCGACGCGGGCCTTCTTTTCCTTCATCTCGCTCTCGGTCGCAGCGCCGACGTTGATCTTGGCCACGCCCCCGGAGAGCTTGGCGAGTCGCTCCTCGAGTTTTTCGCGGTCGTAATCGCTCGTGGCATTCTCGATCTCGCGGCGAATCTGCTCGATCCGGGCCTTGATGTCGCCCGACTTGCCGGAGCCCTCGATGACCGTCGTGTTGTCCTTGTCGACGATCACCTTCTTGGCGCGGCCGAGTTCGGCCAGGCCGAGATTCTCGAGCTTCATTCCCAGGTTCTCGAACACCGGCGTGGCTCCGGTGAGGATCGCAATGTCCTCGAGCATCGCCTTGCGGCGATCGCCGTAGCCCGGAGCCTTGATCGCACACACCTGGAAGGTGCCGCGGAGCCGGTTGATCACCAGCGTGGCCAGGGCTTCGCCGTCGACATCTTCTGAGACAATCAGGAGCGGCTTGCCGGCGTTCACCACGGCCTCAAGCAGCGGCACGATGTCTTTGACGCTCGAGATTTTCTTCTCAAACACCAGGATGTAGCAATCTTCGAGCACGCACTGCATCTGCGTGGGATTGGTGACGAAGTAGGGGGAAAGGTAGCCGCGGTCGAACTGCATCCCCTCCACAAACTCGATCTCCGTCTTGAGGCTCTTGCCCTCGTCCACCGTGATCACGCCGTCCTTGCCCACCTTGTCCATCGCCTCGGCGAGCAGTTCGCCGATCTCGGGGTCGTTATTCGCGGCGATCGAAGCGACCTGGGCCATCTCCTTCTTGCCCTTCACCGGAATCGACATCTCCTTGAGCTTGGCGATGATGTCGGCGACGGCCTTTTCGATGCCGGCCTTCATCTGGATCGGGTTCACGCCGGCGACTACGGCCTTGAGGCCCTCGTTGAAGACCGCCTCGGCAAGCACGGTGGCCGTGGTGGTGCCGTCACCCGCCACGTCGCTCGTCTTGCTGGCAACTTCGCGGACCATCCGGGCGCCCATGTTTTCGTAGACGTCCTCGAGGTCGATCTCCTTGGCGACGGTGACACCGTCTTTGGTGACCGTCGGCGAGCCAAAGCTCTTCTGGAGGATCACGTTGCGGCCCTTGGGGCCGAGCGTCACCTTCACCGCCCGCGCGAGTTTGGCGACGCCGCGTCGCATCGCCTCACGGGCCTCCTGATCGAATGCCATCATCTTGGCCATGTGAAAAACTCCTCTGGGGATATCTGGTCTGTAAGAATCGGTCGGGGAAATCTGCGTGGAGGAAAGTCCGGTGTGGGGAACAATACTCTCAAAAGAAGGAAGAACAGCGGCCCGGCTCAGCCGACGATGGCGAGGATGTCGTCCTCGCGCATCAGGAGCAGTTCGTCATCACCGATCTTGAAGGGCTCACCAGCGTAGCTCGTGAACACGACACGATCGCCGGGCTTGACCTGGAGCGGATGCCGCGATCCCTTCGAATCGAGCTTCCCCTCACCCACGCTGACGACAACGCCGCGGGCCGGCTTGTCCTTGACCGAGTCGGGCAGGAGGATGCCGCCGGAGGTCTTCTGTTCGCTCGCCTCGCGCTCGACCACAACCCGGTCGCCGAGGGGAATGAGGGTCGACTTCTTCTTGACGGACTTGGTGGCGGTGGCTGACATGATTTGCTTGACCTTTCTCGAAAAATCCGGCCTCGGGAAATGCCGACGCCCACAATGACGCCGGCGCACCGGCTCGGAGGTGGTGGCCGGTGCCACCCGGACGGGCACATGCCCTGCCCGGGGCTGTCGCCATCAGACCGGTTTCCCATGCGGAAGCAAGTGGCGCGCCGGAAGCACGTCGCTCGCCGACCGGGAATCGGTACGCCCTTCTTTCCAGGGATTTCTGGTGAAAATATCAAGCTGGATCCGGCCTGCCGAGTTCGGCTCGGTGCTGCCAGTTTGGCAGGAACGCCCACACTGGCGGGGCCCCCGCTCCCCAGGGACCAGCGCCGCTGCCCGCCTTGCAGCGTCATCATGGCAAACCCGCATGACACCCGGTACGCTTTTCCAGAGCATTCAATCCGCGTTCGGCCCTGGCTCGTTTTTCCATGCCCACCCACAAACGGATCGACGCCGCCAAGGTCGGCGACGTGACGGTCGTCAAGTTCGTCGACAAGAAAATCCTCGACGAGACGGGCATTCAAGAACTTGGTGCCGAACTCTTCGCGCTGGTGGAGCACGACAATCGCCGCAGCATCGTGCTCAACTTTGAGAACGTTGATTTCCTGTCGAGCGCCGCGCTGGGCAAGCTGATCACGCTCGACCGCAAGGTGAAGGCAGCCCAGGGTCGGCTGAAGATGAGCAACATCCGCCCCGAAATCCTCGAGGTCTTCCAGATCACCAAACTCAACAAGGTGTTCGACATTCGCGGCGAGGAGGCCGAGGCGATCTCGGCCTTCTGATCTGAACCGCGGCAACTCGGCAGCTTGGCTTTACCGGGTGAGGTGAACACCATGACGGAACAACCCGGGGCAGACGCGTGGCGGCTGGTGGTGAATCTGCCGAGTGAACGTGGTTCAAACAGGCAGGTGACCGACCAGCTTCTCGAGCAACTCGGCGTCCACGGCTGGCCACCTGCCGACATCTTCGCCATCCATCTCGCCGCGGAAGAGGCGATCGTCAACGCGATCGTCCATGGCAACAAGCTCGATCCGACCAAGAAGGTTCACGTGGAGTGCGAAATTTCTACCGCGGTGGTACGGATCTCGATCAGTGATGAGGGAGCGGGATTCGACCCCGCAAGCGTCCCCGACTGCACCGTCGACGAACGTCTTGAGGCCCCCGGCGGCCGGGGCGTGATGCTGATGAAATCGTTCATGACCAGCATCGAGTACAACGCCACGGGTAACGCTGTGGTCCTCCTGAAACGCCGCTCCTGAAGTCCGACGGGACCTCCGCCGAGACTGCCCGAGAGCCCCTGGCTGGAATGGATCCAGTGGTGCTGGCGTGACAGAGCCACCCCTCGACTGCCGGGCGGATCACCGCAACTGACCGCACACCACGTCCTCAGCACGCCGCGGGGACGGACCCTGGCTCCCCGGGCGAAAACCCCTGAAAACGCCGTGGCGGAGCCTCATCTCGCGGACGTCGCGGCGATGCGGTAGTTTTAGAAAGTCTGATGGCGGTCGCCTTCGCCGCGGCCTCCGATCAGGTATTTTCCCCGATAGCTCAACGGTAGAGCGAGCGGCTGTTAACCGCTAGGTTGTAGGTTCGAATCCTACTCGGGGAGCTTTCTTGGCACCGGCAGGCATGTGCCGGCACCTGCCAGCATCTTCGCCATCCCGCCTGATGGCACCGTGCCGCAACGGCTGGCAACGGGCTTTCGAACCTCGGTTCAAATCCAGGAACTGCATCCGGGGCAACGCTGGCCGGTCAGTTCAGGGGGTTGGCGGCAACTGGAACCTGCCCGCCACCACGCCCTCGACCGAGATGTCTTCGTCGA